>NZ_QBIZ02000017.1:0-117017 GCF_003057735.2 Pseudomonas sp. RIT411 | reverse complement strand
CCTGGGTGGTACGCGTCAGCCGATCAGCGCCCGGGCGAAGTCGCGATAGCCATGCAGCGGGCGCCCCAGCATCTGCACCAGCCGCTCGCGGTCGCCGGGCTGCGGCAGCATGCCGTCGCTGACATAGCGCTCGGCCATGAGCCTCATCTCGTAGGCCATCCAGGCCGGCATGAAGGTCGCCATGTTCTGCTCGAAGCCCTGGGGATCGTCGCCGGCGTAATGGATGGGGCGGTCCAGCAGTTCGCTCCAGATCGCCGCGGCGCCCTCGCCGGTGAGGCTGTCCGGGCCGACCAGATTGAGCGTCGTGCTGGGCAGCCTGCCCGGCGCCTGATCGCGGCGGATGAGCTCGAGGGCGGCGACCTCGGCGATGTCCCGGGCATCGACCATGGCCACGCCCTTGCCGCCGAGGGGCATGGGATAGATCCCGTGCTGCAGGATGACGTCCTTGAGCATGGCTTCGTTGTCGATGAAATAGCTGGGCCGCAGGATGGTGGCGCCAAAGCCCATGGCCGCGAGCATGCGTTCGGCGCCGAACTTCACCGCGAAGTGCGGCACGTTGACCGCGCTGTCGGCGCCGAAGACCGAGAGATAGACGACCCGCTCGACGCCGCTCTCCCGGGCGATGTTGAGGGTGATGAGCGCCTGGGTGAATTCGTCGCCGGTCACGGCGTTGAGCAGGAAGAGGGTGGAAACGCCGCTGAAGGCGCGACGCAGGGCGGCGAGATCGAGCAGGTCGCCCTGCATGACCTCAACGGCGGCAGGAAAATCGGTGCCGGCCGGGTTGCGGGTCAGCACCCGGACCTTGGCATCGCGCTGCACGAGTTGTTGCATGAGGTGGCGGCCTACGCTGCCGGTGGCGCCAGTGACGAGGATGGTCATGTCGGTAACTCCAGGTGGGTGAGGGGTGGAGCCACCTTAAGTCGTCTCACCTTGAGTCAATAGCCGCTAAAATAGGAACACTTCGTTCCATAATCGAGACACTGCCTTGGACTTCAGTCTGCTCTTCGACTTCCAGCTCATCGCTACCCACGGCGGCATCGGCAAGGCCAGTCGCGCCAGTGGCCGACCCAAGGCCAGCCTGTCGCGGCGGCTGGCCGAGCTGGAAGAGGCCCTGGGCATCAGGCTGATCGAGCGGGGTGGGCGCAGCCTGCTGCTGACGCCGGCCGGTGCCGAGCTGGCGGCCCGTACCCTGGGGCCGCTGCGCGAAGTGCAGGAGGCGGTGGCGGCGGTGCAGGAGGGGGTGGCGGTGCCGCGTGGGCGGTTGCGCATCGCGGCGCCGCTGCTGTTTTCCCAGGTGGCGCTGGGACGTCTGAGTGCGGATTTTCGCCGGCAGTATCCGGAGATCCTGATCGAAGCGGTGGGCGAAGATCGCCTGGCCGATCTGGTGGACGAGCATTTCGACCTGGCCATCCGCATCAATCCGGCGGTCGATAGCCGCCTGGTGGGGCGCTGTTTCGCCCGGGATCGAAGGGTGCTGGTGGCAGCACCTGGCCTCGATCGCCCCCTGGAATCCGCTGCCGAACCCATGCCCCTGCCGGCGGTGGTCATGCCCGGCCATGGCGACGGCGAGGTCTGGACGCTCGCGGAGGACGGGGCGCGCTTTCTGCCCCAGCCGGTGGTGCAGCTGACCTCGCTGTTGACCATCCGCGAGGCGGTGCTCGCCGGGGCGGGTGCGGCGCTGTTGCCGCTGTCCCTGGTGCAACGGCAGCTGGACCAGGGCGCGCTCAGCCGCTGGGGCACCCAGGCCGGCGAGACCGAACTCTGGGTGCTGCACACCTCGCGGCGACTGCAGAGCCCCAAGGTCAGGGCCTTCGTCGATTTCCTCTGCGCGCGCTATCCGGACGGCATCTTTCGGCTGGACTAGCGGAGTCCGCTGGCGGCGAGACGACAGCCTGCGTATCACCCGCCGCCCTTTGTCCGGATAATGGCGGCCACTCTGTCTCCAAACCGGAATGCTGTGCATGGAAATCAAGGTCAATTTTCTCGACAACCTGAGGCTCGAGGCCAAGTTCGACGACTTCTCGGTGATCGCCGATCAGCCCATCCGCTACAAGGGTGACGGCTCGGCCCCGGGGCCCTTCGACTATTTCCTGGCGTCCTCGGCGCTCTGCGCGGCCTATTTCGTCAAGCTCTATTGCCAGACCCGCGACATCCCCACCGATAACATCCGCCTGGCCCAAAGCAACATCGTCGACCCGGAGAATCGCTACAAGCAGACCTTCAAGATCCAGGTCGAGCTGCCCGCCGAGCTGTCCGACAAGGACCGCCAGGGCATCCTCAGATCCATCGATCGCTGCACGGTGAAGAAGGCGGTGCAGGCCGGTCCGGACTTCATCATCGAGGCGGTGGAAAGCCTCGACGCCGATGCCCAGGCCCTGCTGCTGCCCAGCGATGGCACCCGCCAGACCTACATCCCCGGCAAGGACCGGCCGCTGGAAGAGACCATCGCCAAGCTCTCCGGCATCCTCGCCGAGCTGGGCATGAAGGTGGAGATCGCCTCCTGGCGCAACATCGTGCCCAACGTCTGGTCGCTGCACCTGCGCGATGTGCAGTCGGCGCTGTGCTTCACCAATGGCAAGGGTGCGACCAAGGAAGCGGCCCTGGCCTCGGCGCTGGGCGAATTCATCGAGCGCCTCAACTGCAACTTCTTCTACAACGACCAGTACTGGGGCGAGGCCATCGGCAACGCCGCCTTCGTCCACCACCCCGCCGAACGCTGGTTCCAGCCGGGTCCCAAGGACGCGCTGCCCCGGGAGATCCTCGACCGCTACTGCCGCAAGCTCTACGACCCGGAAGGCGAACTGCGCGCCTCGCACCTGCACGACACCAATTCCGGCAACGTGGCGCGCGGCATCTGCGCGCTGCCCTTCGTGCGCCAGTCCGACGGCGAGGTGGTGTACTTCCCCTCGAACCTGATCGAGAACCTCTACCTCAGCAACGGCATGAGCGCCGGCAACACCCTGGCCGAAGCCCAGGTGCAGTGCCTGTCGGAAATCTTCGAGCGGGCGGTGAAGCGAGAGATCCTCGAAGGCGAGCTGGCGCTGCCGGATGTGCCTGACGAGGTATTGGCCCGCTATCCCGCCATCGTCGAGGGCATCCGCGGCCTGGAAGCCCAGGGCTTCCCGGTACTGGTCAAGGACGCCTCCCTGGGTGGTGAATTCCCGGTGATGTGCGTGACCCTGATGAATCCGCGCACCGGTGGAGTGTTCGCCTCCTTCGGTGCCCATCCGCGCCTGGAGATCGCCCTGGAGCGCAGCCTCACCGAGCTGTTGCAGGGTCGCAGCTTCGAGGGCTTGAACGACCTACCGCAGCCGACCTTCGAAAGCCAGGCGCTGATGGAGCCCAACAACTTCGTCGAGCACTTCATCGACTCCAGTGGCCTGGTCTCCTGGCGCTTCTTCAGCGCCAAGGCCGATCACGAGTTCGTCGACTGGGACTTTTCCAGCGAGGGTGAAGACGCCACCGCCCAGGAGGCCGCCACCCTGTTCGGCATCCTCGCCGAGCGGGACCTGGAAGCCTACATGGCGGTGTACGAGGAACTGGGCGCGCCGGCCTGTCGCATCCTGGTGCCGGGCTACTCGGAGATCTATCCGGTCGAGGACCTGATCTGGGACAACACCAACAAGGCCCTGCCGGTGCGCGAGGACATCCTCAACCTGCACCGCCTGGACGATGCGGCCCTGGAATCCCTGCTCGAACGCCTGGACGATACTCAGGTGGACGACTACACCCGCATCGCCACCCTGATCGGCGTGGAATTCGACGAGAACACCGTCTGGGGCCAGTTGACCCTGCTGGAACTCAAGCTGCTCATCCACCTGGCGCTGCAGCAGTTCGAAGAGGCCAAGGAAGAGGTCGAGACCTTCCTGCAGTTCAACGACAACACTCTGGAGCGCGGCCTGTTCTACCAGGCGCTCAATGCGGTGCTGGAAGTGGAGCTGGACGACGAACTGGAACTGGCCGACTTCGAGGTCAACTTCCGGCGCATGTTCGGCAATGAGCGACTGGACGCCGCCCTGGGTTCGGTTTCGGGCGAGGTGCGCTTCCACGGCCTGACGCCCACCAGCCTCAAGCTGGAAGGCATCGACAAGCACCTGCGACTGATCGACAGCTATCGCAAGCTGCACGCGGCGCGGGCCAGGGCTGCCGGCATCGCGCTCTGAGGTAGCGCCCCGCCCGTAGCGGGGCGGGGCCTTCCCAGCAGTCAGCAGACCGCGATATGGGAATCCGCGCGCGGCTCGGTGCCGCCGCAGAGCACGCCGGTTTCCGGATCGCGGACGATGATCTGGCCGCGACCGAAGTCGGTGGAGTCGTGGGCGATCTCGATCTGGTGGCCGCGCCGCGCCAGGCCACTGGCCAGGGCGCGGGAAGCCGCCTGCTCGATGCCGACCTTCATCTCCCCCAGCCATTGCCAGCGCGGCGCATCCAGCGCCGCCTGCGGATTCAGGCCGAAGTCCACCAGGTTCATCACCATCTGCACATGCCCCTGGGGTTGCATGTAGCCCCCCATGACGCCAAAGGGTCCGATGGGCACGTCGCCCCGGGTCAAAAAGCCCGGGATGATGGTGTGGAAGGTCTGCTTGCCCGGCGCCAGGGCGTTGGAATGCGCGGCATCCAGGCTGAATTCCGAGCCGCGATTCTGCAGGCCGATGCCGCTGTCGGGCAGCACCACGCCGGAGCCGAAGCCGTGGTAGGCGCTCTGGATGAAGGACACCATGTTGCCTTCGCCATCAGCGGTGGCGATGTAGACGGTGCCGCTGGCCTGGGGATCGCCATGCAGCGGCGGCTGGGCCTCGTCGGTGATCTCGGCGCGGCGGCGCTCGGCATAGGCGTCGTCCAGCAGCACGCTGGCGGCGACCCTCATGTGCTCGGGATCGGTGATGTAGTGCAGGCCGTCGGCATAGGCCTTCTTCATGGCTTCCAGCTGGCGGTGCCAGGTGAGCTGGCTGTCGCGCTGGTCGAAGTCATAGCCTTTGAGGATGTTCAGGGCCATGAGGGCGATCAGGCCCTGGCCGCTCGGCGGGATCTCCCACACCTGATAGCCACGGTAGTCGACCTTGATCGGCTCGACCCAGCGCGGCTGGTAGCCGGCCAGGTCAGCGGCGGTCAGGTGGCCGCCGGTCGCGGCGGCATGGGCGGCCAGGCGTTGGGCGAGGGCGCCGCGGTAGAAGCTTTCGCAGCGGGTCTGCGCCAGGTCTTCCAGGGTGCGCGCCTGTGCCGGATTGCGAAACAGCTGGCCGGCGACCGGGGCCTTGCCGTCGATGAGGAAGGTGTCGAACCAGGCTTCCAGTTCGGGCGACTTATCCCGGCTGGCCTGGTACTCGGCCTGGGCGATGCGCCACTGGTGGGCGACCACCGGCGAGACCGGGAAGCCATCGCGGGCCAGGGCGATGGCGGGCTCGAACAGGGTGGCGAAGGGCAGCTTGCCGAAGCGCCGCGACAACTCGGCCCAGGCCGCCGGACAGCCCGGCACCGTGACCGGCAGCCAGCCGTGCACCGGCATGCGTTCGTGGCCGGCGGCCTTGACCGTGGCGATGTCCAGGCTGGCCGGGGCATGACCGCTGGCGTCCAGGCCGTGCAGCCTGTCCTTGACCCAGACCAGGGCGAAGGCATCGCCGCCGATGGCATTGCCGGTGGGTTCCACCACGGTCAGGGCCGCGGCGGTGGCGATGGCCGCGTCGATGGCGTTGCCGCCCTGGCGCAGCATGGCGATGCCGGCCTCGGCGGCCAGCGGCTGGGAGGTGGCGACCATGCCATTGCGCGCGAAGACGCTCTGGCGTTGCGAGGCATAGGGGTAGTCGTGGGCGGAGAAATTCAGCATGGCAGGCTCTTCGTCTTCAATCGGGTAGCGGCGTGCGTCGGCTCAGAGCACGCGACTGAGGAATTCGCGGGTGCGCGGATGGGTGGGATTGCCGAACACCTGGGCGGGCGGGCCTTCCTCGATCAGTTCGCCCTGGTGCAGCACCACCACGCGATCGGCTACCTCGCGGGCGAAGCCCATCTCGTGCGTCACCACCACCATGGTCATGCCGTCCTCGGCCAGCTCCTTCATCACCTGCAGCACCTCGCCGACGGTTTCCGGGTCGAGGGCGCTGGTGGGTTCGTCGAACAGCATGGCCTGGGGCTTCATGGCCAGGGCGCGGGCGATGGCCACGCGCTGCTGCTGGCCGCCGGAGAGTTGCGCCGGATAGTGGTCGGCCTTGTCGGACAGCCGCACCCGGGCGAGCAGGGCGCGGGCCTGCTCCACGGCGGCGGTGCGCGCCACGCCGAGCACCTGGATCGGGGCCTCGATGATGTTTTCCAGCACCGTCATGTGCGGGAACAGATTGAACCTCTGGAACACCATGCCGATGTCGCGGCGGCGGCGGGCGATGTTGCGCTCGGAGTCCCTGACCCTCGATCCGTCGGGACGCTCGCGAAAGCCCATCAGCTCGCCGTTGACGCGGATGGTGCCGCCCTGGATGTCCTCCAGATGGTTGAGGCAGCGGATGAAGGTGGTCTTGCCGGAGCCGGAGGCGCCGATCAGCACCACCACCTCGCCGCGGCGCACCTCCAGGCTCACGCCCTTGAGAATGTCCAGCTCGCCGAAGGCCTTGTGCACCTCCAGCGCCTGGATCACGGGTTCTTGCGTGGTCGTCATGGCTAGCGTCCCCGTAGCTTGAAGCCCTGCAGGCTGAACAGCCGGCCGGTGGCGGTGGGTCTGTGACCGTCGGCCTTGCCGAAGCGCCGCTCCAGCCAGGCCTGGAAGAAGCCCCAGAGGGTGGTCAGGACCAGGAAGTAGATGGCCACCACCAGGTACAGCTCGAAGACGCGAAAGGTCGCCGAGGTGATCATCTGGGTGCTGAGCAGCAGCTCCTGCACCCCGATGACGCTGACCAGGGTGGTGTTCTTGAGCATCACGTTGAACTCGTTGCCGAGCGGCGGAATGATCACCCGCAGCGCCTGGGGCAGCACGATGCGCCGCATCAGCTTGGCCGGCGTCATGCCCAGGGAGCGCGCCGCCTCGTACTGGCCGCGATCCACCGCACCGATGCCGGCGCGGATGATCTCGGCCATGTAGGCGCCTTCATTGAGACCCAGGGCGATGATGGCCGCCTGGATGTTGCCCGGGATCACCAGGAAACCCAGGTCCAGGTCCTCGAAGCGGAAGATGCCGCCGGCCGCCAGGGCCGTGTAGAGGAAGACGATCTGCACCAGCAGCGGCGTGCCGCGCATCAGCCAGACATAGAAGCGCACCGGGTATTGCAGCGCCCGGTAGCGCGACAGCCGTGCCAGCGCCGCCAGCAGGCCGAGCGCGCAACCCAGCAGCATGGCGCCGACGGCGATGACGCAGGTCAGCCCGAGGCCGTAGAGGTAGACGTCGCTCGGGTGCAGCAGGTACTGCCAGAACACATCCCAGCTGAAGTTCATCTTGACCGTCCCTTAATCGAGCTTGTCGCCTTCCAGGTGCCACTTGGCCATGAGGGCGGCGTAGCTGCCATCGGCCTTCATGTCGGCGAGGATCTGGGTGAGGGCGGCGCTGAGCTGGCTGTCGTCCTTGCGCACGCCGATCCCGGTGAGGATGCGGGCGAAGGCCGGCACGCCGGTCTCGAATTGGCCGGGCGCCACGCCCTGGTAGTAGGCGGCGGTTTCCACGGTCGTGCCGTAGGCGTCGGTCTGGCCCAGGCGCAGGGCCTGGAAGGCGTCGGTGTCGCTGTTGTAGGCCACCAGCTTCATGGGCGCCTTGCCGGCCTTCTTCAGTTCTTCGTTGTGGGCGTCGAGCAGGGTGCGAATGGTGGAGCCGTTGAGCACCGCCACCTTCTTGCCGGTGAGGTCATCCAGGGTATGGATGCCGGCCTTGTTGCCGGCCGGCACCACCACCGCCTGGCTGGAGTACATGTAGTTGACGATGTCGATCACCTGGCGGCGCTCGGGCTTGTCGAACAGCTGGTCGATCAGCAGGTCGCACTGACCGGCCAGCAGCGCCGGGATCAGGCCCGAGAAGGGCACCACGCGCCAGTCGACCTTCTTGTCGCCGAGGCGCTTGGCGATCTCGGCGCCGAGGTCGACGGTGAGGCCCTTAGGCTTCTGGGCTTCGTCGAAGAAGCCGATCGGCGGGGTATCGAGGGCGCCGCAATAGGTGATCTTGGACGCCTTGGCCAGGCGCTCGGGGATCTGGGGGGCGGCCTGGGTGAAGCCGGCAGCGAGGGTCAGGGCGAGCAGACTGCAGGAAAGCCGGTGGCGGGTCATGGTCTTCTCCGGAAGGACGGGGGTGGCAGGGCGGATGGCTCAGCGCGGGGGCGCACTTCGGGTCTGGTCGCCCGATCGTTCGATAAAGGTCAGCAGGTCGGGCACCGTGCCCTCGATGTGCTCGCGCAACACCCGCTCGGCCTCGGCGGCATCGCCGGCGCGCAGGGCGGCGAGGATGGGCGCGTGTTCGTCGCGGGCCGACTGGGGCCGGTCGGCGTGCAGCCAGAGCTGCATGTGCGGCTCGATCAGGGCATAGAGGCCGTTGATCTGGCGCAGCAGCCGCGGCCGGCCGGCCAGGCTGCACAGGTATTCGTGGAAGGCGCGGTGCTGGGCGACCCAGGCGCCGGGTTCCTGCTCGTCGTCCAGGTCTTCCAGCAGCCGCTCCAGGCGCGTCATCTCGCGGGGGCCGACATGGGGCGTGGCCAGGCGGATGGCCAGGCCTTCGAGGGCGCTGCGCATCTCGAACACTTCGCGCATGTCGTCCAGGTCCAGGCCGCTGACCACCGCGCCGCGATGCGGCCGGAGGATCACCAGGCCTTCGGCGGCGAGGCGCTGGAAGGCGCTGCGCACCGGCATGCGACTCATGCCCAGGGTGGTGGCGATGTCCTCGGCGATCAGGCGTTCGCCATTGCGATAGTGCCCGGCGCAGATGGCCTGCAGCAGATGGCGATAGGCCTCTTCTTCGGCGCTCAGGGCGGTGGAGCGGGACAGAGCGGAGAGCGGCATGGGCTGGCTTCCTGGATTTTTGTATCCAATCTGCCAAGGCAAGGCCCATGCCAGGGAACCAAATGCTTGCCAGCGCTGGGCCGCGGGTCAGGGCGGTCCGGCGCCGGCGTTACCTTTTGCACCAGCCTGGGTCGCAGTTGCCGCCGCCTTGCTACCCCAGGACCCGAAACGGGGCGGCGTCAGTCCAGCAACTGGCCATCGGCGGCGAAGAAGGGATAGGGCCCGGGATAGTTGCCCAGCGGCAGATGGTGGGTCACCAGCGCCTCGTCCGCCCAGCGATGCAGCAGCAGGCCCGGCGGCTCCAGGCGGAAGCGCGAGGGCGCCGCCTCGCGCAGGTCCAGGTCGACCTGGTGCGACACGCCGGGGCAGACGCAGGCCAGGGTGCCGCCGAAGCGGCGCTGGATCAGCCGGTGCAGGTGACCGCAGAGCAGGCGTTCCACCTGGGGATGGCGGCGGATCACCGCTTCCAGTTCGGCACCGCCGGCCAGGCCGATGCGATCCATATGGCCGATGCCGACCGGGAACGGCGGGTGATGCAGGAGCACCAGGGTCGGCTGTTCGGGTGCCTGGGCGAGCTGGTCGTCGAGCCAGGCCAGTTGCCTGGCGTCGAGACGCCCCCCGTGCTCGCCCGGGATATGGGTATCCAGGCCGATCAGCCGCAGCGGGCCGCAGTCCTGCTGCCAGTCCAGGGTGCCCTGGGCCGGCAGATAGGGGTGATCGGCGAAGGCGGCGCGCAGGGCGGCGCGGTCGTCGTGATTGCCGGGGATGACGAAGAAGGGCATGGCCAGCTCGGCCAGCACCTCGCGCAGGGTGGCGTATTCCTCGGGGGTGCCGAAGTCCACCAGGTCCCCGGTGATGACCAGGGCATCCGGGCGCGGTTGCAGGGCGTTGAGGCGGTCCACCGCCAGGCGCAGGGCGCCGAGGGTATCGACCACCCCGTAGGACAGCCGGCCGCCGGCCTTGATGTGCAGGTCGCTGAGCTGGGCCAGCAGGAAGGGCGCGTGCATTAGGGTCTCCAGTCAGGAAGCCAGGGTGAAGAGGGCGTCGGGGCGCACGTTCAGGTGCAGCAGGTCGCCCGGTTGCGCCTGCAGGGGCTGGGCGGTGTCCACCAGCAGCGGCTGGCCGGTGCCCACCTCCACCAGCAGCCGCGAATGGGCGCCCTGGAAGAATTGCCCGACCAGGATGCCGGTGAGGTGCGCGGGCGTCGCACTCGGCTCCAGGTGTTCCGGGCGACAGAACAGGGTGCTGGCCGCGCCGGTCCAGGGTAGTCGCCCGCCGGCGACCGCCACCTCGGCGTCGCTCTGGCCGCGCACCTCGAAGCGGTTGAGCTGGCCGACGAAACCGGCGACGAAGCGACTGGCCGGGCGCTGGTAGATCTGCGTCGGGGTGCCGATCTGGGCGATGCGGCCTTCGCCCATCACCACGATGCGATCGCCCAGGGCCAGGGCTTCCTGCTGGTCGTGGGTGACGTAGACGGCGGTAGTGCCGAGTTCGCGCAGCAGCGCGCCGATGTCGGCCCGCAACTGCTCGCGCAGCTGGGCGTCCAGCGCCGCCAGGGGTTCGTCGAACAGCAGCACCCGGGGGCGCGGCGCCAGGGCCCGGGCCAGGGCCACGCGCTGGCGCTGGCCGCCGGACAGCTGCTGGATGCGCCGCTCGGCCAGGGGCTCGAGGTGCATCATGGCCAGCAGCTCGGCGACCCGGGCATCGCGCTCGGCGCGCGGCAGGCCACGGATCTTCAGGCCGTAGGCGATGTTGCCGGCCACGTCCAGGTTGGGAAACAGGGCGTAGTTCTGGAACACCATGCCGACGTCGCGCCGCTCGATGGGTAAGCCGGTGACGTCGCGGTCGTCGAACAGGACCTGGCCACCGGCATCGGGCTGCTCCAGGCCGGCGATCAGGCGCAGGGTGGTGGTCTTGCCACAGCCGGACGGGCCGAGAAACACCAGGGTCTCGCCCGGGTGGATGTCGAGGTCCAGGGGCTGCAGCACCTGGCGGCCTCCGGCAAAGGTCTTGGCGCAGTGGCGCAGGCGGACGGCGGTACCTTGGGTCATCGCAGGGCTCCACGGGACAGGCGGGCGCTGAGGGCCTGGAGGGCGACCAGCAGCGGCACGATCAGCAATAGGAAGATCAGGGTGTAGGCGGAGCCCACCTCCAGCCGCGCCGAGGCGTAGCTGTCGGCCAGGCCCACCGGCAGGGTCTTGGTCAGGGGCGTGTGCAGCATCCAGGTGAGGTTGAATTCACCCAGCGAGAGGGTGATCACCATGAGGCTGCCGGCCAGGATGCCGGCGCGGGCATTGGGCACCACCACGCCGAAGAAGCGCCGCCAGGGACCGGCGCCGAGGCTGGCTGCGGCTTCCTCCAGCAGCGGCAGCTGGCTGCGTCTGAGCACCGCCATCACCGGGCGGATGAGGAAGGGCAGGGTGAACAGCAGGTGGCCCACCAGGATGATCGCCGGGCTGCGGCGAAAGCCGCCCAGGTGACCGTAGGTCAGCAGCAGCGCCAGCGCCGAGGCGAAGCCGGGCATGGCCACCGGCAACACCAGCAATTCCTCGAAGGCGCGGGCGAAGCGGTTGTCCAGACGCACCAGTGCATAGGCCGCCGGGACGCCGAGTACGACTGCGAGCACCGCCGTGCCCAGCGCCAGTTGCAGCGACAGCCAGACGGTGGGGGCATAGGCCTGCCAGACCTGCAGCACCCAGTCGAGGGTGAGGCCGCTGGCGAGGCCCTGGAAGTAGTTGCGGGTGAGGCCGGCCAGTACCGAGAGCAGCACCGGCACCAGCAGGAAGGCCGCCACCAGCAGGGTGAACAGCAATTGCAGCCAGAAGCGCAGGGGTCGATTCATCGCAGGTCTCCCTGGACGCCGCCGAGGCGCCGCGCCAGCAGCAGGACCAGCCAGGTGACGAGGCCGAGCACCACCGAGAGCGCCGCGGCCACGCCGAAGTTGGCGAAGTTGGTGAAGGTGTCGTAGATGGCGATGGGCGTCACCGCCAGCCGCGTGCCGAGGGTGAAGGCGGTGCCGAAGGCGCCCATCGCGGTGGCGAAGCACAGGGCGCCGCTGGACAGCAGCGCCGGGGTCAGGCCCGGGATCAGCACATCGCGCACCATGGCGAAGAGCCCAGCGCCCAGGGAGCGGGCGGCTTCTTCCAGGCTGGTGTCGAGGGTCTCGCAAGCGGCCATCACCGTGAGGATCACGCGCGGGATGGAGAAATAGAGATAGCCGAGAAACAGCCCGAACAGCGAATAGGCGAACACCCAGGGCTCGCCGACCAGGCTGCGGCCGAGACCGGCGAACAGCCCCTGGCGGCCGCCCAGCAGGATGATCAGGAAGCCCACCACCACGCCCGGAAAGGCCAGCGGAAAGGTCAGCAGGGCCACCAGCAGGCTGCGCCCGACGAAGGCATGCCGCGCCAGGAAGCAGCCGGCGATGCCGGCCACCAGCAGGGTGGCCAGGGTGGTGACGGCGGCCAGGGCCACCGTCTGGGCGAGTCCGGACAGATAGCCGGCGCTGGTCAGCACCTGCCAGTAGCCGGAGCGGCCGGCAGCGTCCGGATGGGCGCCGAGTACCAGCAGCTGCGCCAGCGGCAGCAGCCAGAAGGCCAGCAGAAAGGCGCTCGCCGGTGCCAGGGCGACGAGCACCGGCCAGGGCAGCCGGCGCGGCACCCGGCGGCGCCCGAGGGAGACGGCGAGGCCCTGCATCTCAGCGCACCTCGGCCTGATAACGCTTGGCGAAGGCTTCCTGGACCGCTGCCATGTGACCGTAGTCGACGGTGCCGGCGCGGGCATAGTCGGCGTCGGGCAGGAAGCGCGCCTTCACCTCGGCCGGCAACGGCACGTCCCGCACCGGGCGCAGATAGGCCTGGGCCCAGAGCGCCTGGCCCTTGTCCGAGAGCACGTAGTCCAGCACCTTCTCGCCATTGGCGCGATGCGGCGCGCCCTTCACCAGGCTCATGGTGTAGGGCACCGTCAGGCTGCCTTCCTGGGGAATGACGAAGGCCACCGGGGCGTTGTCCTTGTAGCGGGCGCGGTAGGCGTTGAAGTCGTAGTCGACCAGGATCGGGATCTCGCCGGAGAGCAGGCGGGCATAGGCGGTCTGCTTGGGCACGATGGGATCGTTGGCGGCCAGCTTCTTGAAGAAGGCCATGGCCGGGCCGAAGTCGTCGAGGTTGCCGCCCAGGGCCTGGTTGAGCGCCACCGCGGTGACGTAACCGACGAAGGCGCTGGACGGATCCAGGTAGCCCACCAGGCCGCGGTACTCGGGCTTGAGCAGATCGGCCCAGCGCTGCGGCACCGGCTTGCCGCCCAGGGCCTGGGTATTGACCATGAAGCCGAGCGTGCCGGAATGGATGGCGGTCCATTCACCCTTGGGGTCCTTGAGGCCGGCCGGGACCTGGTCCCAGTGCTTGGGCTGGTAGGGCTGCAGCACCCCGGCCTTGTCGGCCTGGATGCCGAAGGTCACCCCGTAGTAGACGACGTCGGCCACCGGGGCTTCGCGTTCGGCCACCAGCTGGGCCAGCGACTGGCCGGAATTCTTGTTGTCCTGGGGGACTTCGATGCCGGTGTCGGCGGCAATGGCCTTGAGCTGGGCACCCCAGTCGGCCCACTCCAGCGGGCAGTTGTAGCAGATGGCGGTTTCGGCGGCCTGGGCGCTGGCCAGACCGCAGGCCAGGACCACGCCGGCCAGGAGGCGACGCACGGGGAAGAGTGATTTCATCGGTAGGGCTCCTTCAAGGGGCCGGCACTGGTGCCGGGACGGACGAGGCAGGGCAGACACTGCTGGTGGGTGGCACTGCCGGCGATCAGCGCCAGCAATTCGGTGACGAGCACGGCGCCCAGGCTCTGCAAGGGCTGCATGACGCTGCACAGGCTGGGTTCGAGGCGGGCGCCCATGGCGATGCCGTCGAAGCCCACCACCGAGAGGTCGGCGGGCACGGGCACCCCGTGGCGCTGCAGTTCGGCGATGACGCTGATGGCCAGCAGATCGTTGGTGCAGAGCAGGGCGGTCGGGGCGTGGCGCTCCAGCAGCGGCGCCAGCTCCGCCCAGTCGGCGTCGGTGTGGCTGGCCAGTTCCAGGCGCGGCAGCGTCGGCAGGCCGGCGGTGGCCATGGCCTGGCAATAGCCGGCGAACCGGCGCTCGCTGCGATCCGATTGCTGGGCCGGCCCCGAGACCAGGGCGATGCGGCTGTGTCCCAGGCCGAGCAGGTGCTCGGTGGCCATGGCCATGCCCTGGCGGTTGTCCACCGCCACCGCCGCATAGGGGCGCTGGGGTTCGTGATAGGCGAGGATGAAGGGCGTCTGCTCCTGGCTCAGCTCGGCCAGCACCCCGCTGCGGTCGGCATCGGCCACCGTCAGCACCAGACCGGCGACGCGCTGGCGCAGCAGTTCCTCCACCACCGCCGCCTCGCGCTCGGGCTGGTAGTCGGTGGTGGCGATCACCAGCGAATAGCCCTGGCTGCGCGCGGTGCGCTCCATGGCCTGCAGCTGTTCGGCGAACACCGGGTTGAGCAGGCTCGGCACCACCACGCCGATCAGCCGGGTGCTCTGCTGGCGCAGCTGGCGGCCCAGCAGGTTGGGGCGGAAATTGAGACTGCGCGCGGCGTCCAGCACCCGCTGCCGGGTGCTCTCGCGCACCTGCTCGGGCGTGGCGAAGGCACGTGCCGCGGTGGCCCGGGAGACTCCCGCCTGTTGCGCTACCTGTTTCAGATCGGTCATGCCGGCCTCGTTTGAGATCGATCTCATTGGGGGCAGACAATGCCGGCGGCAGATGTCGGGACGATGACAGCGAGATGAAGCTTCTGCTCTGGCCCTGCGCGCCGGTAGGTCCTCCGGCGCGCAGGGCAGCAGGCGAGGGCGGGATATACCTTGGTATAGCCAAACGTCCATCGTTTCGATGGCTGGGACGGGATGGCGCGCCTAGATTAGCCCGGTGTCCGAACCCTGCGCGGCAGGGCCGGCCGCTCTCCCAAGGCCCCCATTCAAAGAGGTACGCCATGAAGACCCTTCCTGGCCTCTACACCCCCGCCGTGGCGCCGCGCTCGCTGCGGCAACGTCCCACCTCCCTGTGGGCCGATGCCCTCTGCCTCGTCCTCGGGCTGATCGCCCTGGCGCTGATCTGGCATGGCGTCGCCGAGATGCGCGCGCCCCTGGCCGTGCTCGACGCCGATCCCATGACCCTCGACCTGGCGCGACTGCCCGAGTACGCCCTGCGCACCACCCTGCGCATGTTCATCGCCCTGGGCGCCTCGCTGCTGTTCACCTTTGTCTTCGCCACCCTGGCGGCCAAGAGTCGCAAGGCGGAGCTGCTGATCCTGCCGGCCATCGACATCCTGCAGTCGGTGCCCATCCTCGGCTTCCTGACCTTTACCGTGAGTTTCTTCCTGGGTCTCTTTCCCGGTCGCCAGCTGGGCGCCGAGTGCGCGGCCATCTTCGCCATCTTCACCAGCCAGGCCTGGAACATGGCGTTCGGCTTCTACCAGTCGCTGCGCACCGTGCCCGAGGACCTGCAGCAGGTGAGTCGCCAGTTCGGGCTGTCGCCCTGGCGCCGGTTCTTTCGCCTCGAGCTGCCGTTCGCCATCCCCGGCCTGGTGTGGAACACCATGATGTCCATGTCCGGCGGCTGGTTCTTCGTGGTGGCCTCGGAAGCCATCACCGTGGGCGACAACACCATCAACCTGCCCGGTATCGGCTCCTGGCTGGCGCTGGCCATCGCCCGGCAGGACATCGCCGCCATCGGCTGGGCGGTGCTGGCCATGGGCCTGGTGATCCTGGTCTACGACCAGCTGTTCTTCCGCCCGGTGGTGGCCTGGGCCGATCGCTTCCGCGTCGAGCAGACCGCCAGCCAGCAGGTGCCGCGCTCCTGGGTCTACGACCTGGTCCGGCGTGCGCGCCTGGGGCGCATGCTGGGCGGCTTCGGCAGCTTCTGCACCCAGCTCGCCACCCCGCGGATCCGCCGCGCCTGGCCGCACTGGCACCTGGCGCCGCAGGGCCGCGCCTGGCTGCAGCGCGGGCTGGACGTGCTCTGGTACGGCGCGCTGCTGGTGGTGCTGCCCTATGGCGTCTATGCGCTGTACCGCTTCATCGCCGCCGACGTCTACTGGGTGGAAGCGGTCGCGGTGCTCGGCCTGGGGCTGCTGACCATGGCCCGGGTGCTGCTGCTGATCGCCGTCGCCAGCCTGATCTGGGTGCCCATCGGCGTCTGGATCGGCCTGCGTCCCGGCTGGTCGCAGCGCCTGCAGGCGGTGGCCCAGTTCCTCGCCGCCTTTCCGGCCAACGTGCTGTTCCCGGTGGCGGTGGTGGGCATCGTCAGCTTCCACCTCAATCCGGACATCTGGCTGTCGCCGCTGATGGTGCTGGGCACCCAGTGGTACATCCTGTTCAACGTCATCGCCGGCGCCAGCGTGCTGCCCAACGACCTGCGCGAAGCGGCCCGGCTGTTCGGTCTCAAGCGCTGGCAGTGGTGGCGGCAGCTGGCCCTGCCGGCGATCTTTCCCTACTACGTCACCGGCGCCCTGACCGCCGCGGGCGGCTCCTGGAACGCCAGCATCGTCGCCGAGGTGGTGAGCTGGGGCAATGAACGCCTGCAGGCCCATGGCCTGGGCGCCTACATCGCGCAGATGACCACCGCCGGCGATTTCCCCCGGGTCGCCCTGGGCATCGTGGTGATGTCGATCTTCGTACTCGGATTCAACCGGCTGCTGTGGCGGCCCCTGTATGCCTACGCCGAGCGGCGCCTACGGCTCGACTAAGAGCCTGTTCAAAGGCTGCTGCGCGTCGGCCGAACTGCGTTGGAAATGGCTTCGGAATGCTCATTTACCACTCGTAAACTCCGCTTCCTCAGCCATTTCCGCCTTGTCTGTCTCTAGCTCGCTAGCCTTTAAACAGGCTCCAGAGGAGAAATGCCATGAACCTGACCGCGCTGAATGCCCGTCCCCTGATCGATGTCCAGAACGTCCGCCAGCTCTATGGCAATGCCGGCGGCCCGGCCCGGGTCGTGCTGGACGAAGTCTCCCTGACCCTGCACGAAAACGAGATCGTCGGCCTGCTGGGGCGCTCCGGCTCGGGCAAGTCGACCCTGCTCAGATCCATCGCCGGCCTGCTCACCCCCAGCGGCGGCACCGTCGACTTCCCGCCCAAGGACGACGGCCAGCGTGCCCGGGTCAGCATGGTGTTCCAGAGCTTCGCGCTGTTTCCCTGGCTGACCGTGCTGCAGAACGTCGAGATCGGCCTGGAAGCCCTGCACGTGCCGCTGGACGAGCGCCGTCGTCGCGCCCTGGCCGCCATCGACCTGATCGGCCTGGACGGCTTCGAGAGCGCCTATCCCAAGGAGCTCTCCGGCGGCATGCGCCAGCGCGTCGGCCTGGCCCGTGCCCTGGTGGTGCACCCGGACGTGCTGCTGATGGACGAACCTTTCTCGGCGCTGGACGTGCTCACCGCCGAGACCCTGCGCACCGACCTGCTCGACCTCTGGGTCGAGGGGCGCATGCCGATCCGTTCGATCCTCATGGTCACCCACAACATCGCCGAGGCGGTGCTGCTCTGCGATCGGGTACTGATCTTTTCCAGCAATCCCGGGCGCGTCGCCAGCGAGATCCGCATCGACCTGCCGCAGCCGCGCAATCGCCACGATCCGGCCTTTCGCGAACTGGTGGAGGAGATCTATGTGCGCATGACTGGCGAGGCCACCCCGGCACCCCACGACGCAGGGGTTCCCGGCAATGGCCTGGGCATGCGGCTGCCGACGGTCTCGACGAACGCCCTGGCCGGCCTGCTGGAGGCGGTCCAGGCCGCGCCCTACGACGGTCGCGCCGACCTGCCGGAGCTGGCCGGCGGGTTGGGCTATGCGCTGGACGAACTCTTTCCCCTGGCCGAGGTGCTGCAACTGCTGCGCCTGGCGGTCCTCGAAGGCGGCGATCTGCGCCTGCTGCCGGCCGGGCGCGCCTACGTCGAGGCGGGGGTGGACGTGCGCAAGCAGCTGTTCGCCCGCCAGTTGCTCAACTTCGTGCCGCTGGTGGCCCATATCCGCCGGGTGCTGGACGATCGCCAGGGCCACACGGCGCCGGCGCGGCGCTTCCGCGACGAACTGGAGGACTTCATGGACGAAGCCGACGCCGCCCGCACCCTCGGCAGCGCCATCCAGTGGGGGCGCTATGGTGAGCTCTTCGCCTATGATCAAGCGGCCGATATGTTCAGCCTGGAAAATCCGGGCTAAGAGCGACCACGAACGAGAAACTGGCCATGGATCGACGACCCTTCGCCACCACCACCCACTGGCTGCGGCTAGGGGGCCTCTGCGCCCTGGCGCTGGGCATCGCCCTGCTGGACACCCTCACCGACCGGGAGATCGCCATCGGCGTCTTCCAGGTGGTGGTGGTGCTCCTGGCGGCCGGCTTCCTGTCGGCGCGCGGGGTCACGGTCACCGCCCTGGGCTGCACGCTGCTGGTGCTCTGCAGCTATGTCGCCACCCGTAGCGGCGACCAGGAGGCGGGGCTGGTCAACTGCATCATCAGCCTGCTGGCCATCGTCGCGGTCGCCGCTCTGTCGCTGCGCCTGGAGGCCGCCAAGCGCGCCGCCGATGCGGCCCGGACGCGTCTGGTCCAGGCCGGGCGCCTGAGCCAGCTGGGTGAACTGGCCGCGTCCATCGCCCACGAGGTGAATCAGCCGCTCACCGCCATCGCCGCCAGTGGCAACGCCTGCCAGCGCTGGTTGAGCAATCAGCCGCCGCAGGTGGAGCGCGCCGTGCAGGCCGCGCAACGGGTCATCGACGACGCCCACCGCGCCAGCGCAGTGATCGCCCGGGTGCGCAGTCTGGTGCGCCAGGCGCAGGTGGCCAAGGATTGGCTCAACGTCGCCGATACCGTGGAGAAGGTGCTGGATTTCGTCCGCGCCGAATTGAGCCAGCGCCAGGTCGCCGTGGAGGTGCGCCTGCAGGAGGGCCTGCCGCCGCTGCTGGCCGACGAAAGCCAGCTGCAGCAGGTCATCCTCAATCTGCTGCTCAATGCCCTGGACGCCCTCGAAGGGATACCGCCCGAGCAGCGGCGGGTGGTCATCCAGGTGGGGCAGGACACCGCCGGCGCCATCCGCCTCGGCGTCGAAGACAGCGGTCGTGGCTTGACGCCCGTGGCGCGCGAGCAGATGTTCGAGGCTTTCTACACCACCAAGGCACAGGGCATGGGCCTGGGCCTGGCGCTGAGTCGCTCCATCGTCGAAGCCCACGGCGGGCGGATCTGGGCCACCTCGTTGCCGGAGGGCGGCACCGGGGTCTACTGCAGCCTGCCCAAGGATCCACAACCATGACCTCAGCGAGCATGACCGACCAAACCCAGCCCACCCTGGTCCACCTGGTGGACGACGACGCCTCGGTGCGCGCCGCCGTGGAAGACCTGCTGGCGTCCGTGGGGCTCGATACCCGCAGCTATGTCTCGGCCGCCGACTTTCTCGAGCGGGCCCGGCTGGAGGCGCCGGGCTGCCTGGTGCTGGACGTGCGCATGCCCGGCATGAACGGCCTGGATCTGCAGCAGGAGTTGCAGCGGCGTGGCCTGGCGCTGCCGATCATCTTCATCACCGGCCATGGCGACATCCCCATGTCGGTCCGGGCGATGAAGCAGGGCGCCCTGGAATTCCTCACCAAGCCGTTTCGCGACCAGGACCTGCTCGATGCCATCGACCAGGCACTGCGCAAGGCGCAGGAGGCCCATGCCCAGCGCCGCCAGTTGCAGGACCTGCAGAGCCGCCTCGACACCCTCAACGACGGCGAGCGAGCGGTGCTGGCGCGGGTGGTGACCGGGCTGCTCAACAAGCAGATCGCCGCCCAGCTGGGGGTCAGCGAGATCACCGTCAAGGTGCGTCGCGCCGCCCTGATGCGCAAGCTGCAGGCCGGTTCCCTGGCGGAGCTGGTGAAGATGGTCGAGCGGCTGGAGGCGTCGCGCGGCTAGGCCTTTCCTGTCGGGCGTACAGCCGCTGAACAGACACCGCAGCCTGGTTGTCGCGACAATTGCTTGCGCGCTAAAGAAAGGCAATAGTCAGTCGATACGGGCTTTAGAGGATCGCCTTTCGCCGATCCAAGGAGCTCGTCTTGAACCTACGTCAGCTACGCATCGCCCCCCGCGCCACCCTCTGCTTCGGTGCGGTCACCCTGTTCGTGATGCTGCTCGGGGCCTTCGCCCTGGTCCAGCTCAAGGCCCTGCGCGCCACCGAGCAGGCGATGGAGGCCGAGTGGCTGGCGAGCGTCCAGACCACCGATGACATCCAGATCGCCTTGATGCACACCCGGCTGGAGAGCATTCGGCTGCTGGCCACTGAGGACAGCGCCGCCATGGCCATGGCAGCGCGGAAGATCCAGCAGAATCGCGATCTGCTGAATGCGCGCACGGCCTATTACCGCGACCATCTGATCTCCACCGCTGAAGAGCGCGCCAATTTCGAGCAGGCCGCGCTGCAGATGAAAGGCTACCTGGACGGGCTGGATCGCATCGTCACCCTGGCCGCCAGCGATCGCGCCGAGGCCCTTAGGCTGGCCAATGGCGAGCAGCGCCAGCGGGCCGAAGGCTATCAGGAGCAACTGACCCGCCTGCGCGATTTCAACGGCGAAGGCGCCCGTCACGCGGGGGAGGCGGCCACCGGCATCTATGACCGCAGCGTCAGCATCGTGGTCGGCATCATGCTGCTGGCGGTGCTGGTGACCCTGCTGCTGGCCTGGCGTCTGACCCGTAGCCTGGCCCAGCCGATCGGCGACTCCCTGGCCGTGGCCAATGCCATCGCCCAGGGTGAGCTGACCGGCAGGATAGATCCCACCGGCAAGGACGAAGCCGCCGGCCTGATGCGCGCCCTGGCGCAGATGCAGGACAATCTCAAGGACACCCTGCATGGCATCTCGCGTTCGTCCGACCGCCTGAGCGATACCGCCCGCACCATGCACGCCGTCACCGACCAGGCCAGTCGCGCCCTGGCCAGCCAGAACGCCGAGATCGACCAGGCCGCCACCGCGGTCACCGAAATGAGCGCCGCCGTGGAAGAGGTGGCGCGCAACGCCTCGTCCACCTCCCAGGCCGCGCGGGAATCCAGTGCTGCGGCGGAAAACGGCAACACCAAGGTCGGCCAGGCCCTCGACGCCATGCAGCGTCTCACCCAGCAGGTGCAGTCGACCTCGGTCCAGGTCGAAGGCCTGGCCGGGCAGGCCCAGGACATCAGCCAGGTGCTCAGTGTGATCGGCGCCATCGCCGAGCAGACCAACCTGCTGGCGCTGAACGCCGCCATCGAGGCCGCCCGCGCCGGCGAGCAGGGTCGCGGCTTCGCCGTGGTCGCCGATGAGGTCCGCGCCCTGGCGCACCGCACCCAGACCTCGACCCGCGAGATCGAGCAGATGATCCAGGCGATCCAGAAGGGCTCAGCCGAAGCCGTGGATTCCATGCAGCTCAGCACCACCCAGGCCCAGGCCACCTATGTGATCGCCCAGGAAGCCGGCACGGCCTTGAGCGACATCCTCCAGGCCGTGCGCCTGATCGACGAGCGCAATCTGCAGATCGCCACCGCCTCCGAAGAGCAGGCCCATGTCTCCCGCGAGGTGGACCGCAACCTCATCAGCATCCGCGATCTGTCGGTGCAGACCAGCGATGGCAACCGCGAAACCGTGGGCGCCAGCGAGCAGCTGTCGGAACTGGCCGGTGAACTGCAGACACTGGTGCGCCGCTTCAAGCTGGCGTGAGGGGCAGGGCGCGCTGACGGCGGTCGCGCGCCCGCTCTTCTTACATTCGGTTACCTTTGGCCACCCTGTTTCGCCGGCTCATCGGCCCGAACCCGCCGGGCGCTTTCCCGAGTAGTGGCTTTTTGGTATCAATGGTTATTGTAATACCTATTTAGTTGCGTCCCTCGACGCTCTCGCAGAGAAACCATGGCGCTGCCCCAATACAGTCTCAGAGTACCTGTCTCCCAATTGCAGCTGGGCATGTACGTCTGCGAACTGGATCGACCCTGGGCGGGCACGCCCTTCCTGTTCCAGGGCTTTCCCATCCAGAATGCGCACGACCTGCGCACCCTGCAGGAGACCTGCGAATTCGTCTGGGTGGATCGCCGCCAGAGCCATACGGTGACGCCGCTGTCCGCCAGCCTGTCGGCAGGCGCTCAGGCCAAGACCTATGCCATCGACTACCGCGATGAGGTCAAGACCACCGAGCCGGTGTGGCGTGAAGCCCGCGCCGTGTCGATGCGCATGCTCGACGCCGTCAAGTTCGGCAAGGAACTCGACGTCGGCGAAGTGCGCCGGGCGGTCGGCGAGTGCGTCGAAAGCGTGCTCAAGCACCCCGCGGCCAGCCTCTGGCTGGCGCGCATCAAGCAGCGCGACCACTACACCGCGGAGCACTGCCTGCGCGTCTCGCTCTATGCCATCGCCCTGGGCAAGGCGCTGGGCCTGCTGCCTCTCGAACTGGAAGAACTCGGGGTGTGCGGCATGCTGCACGACGTCGGCAAGATCAAGGTGCCCGACGAAATCCTCAACAAGCCAGGCCGCCTGACCGACGAAGAATTTCGCATCATGCAGGCCCATACCACCTACGGCTATCAGTTGCTGATGGCCAACAGCGAGGTGCCGCCGGCCGCCGTCGACGTCGCCCATGCCCACCACGAGCGCATGGATGGCAAGGGGTATCCCCGCCAGCTGCCGGCGCACCGCATCCCCTTCAAGGCCAGGATCATCGCCGTGGTGGACGCCTACGACGCCATCACCAGCGATCGCCCCTACAGCGAGGGCCGCTCCAGCCTGGAAGCCCTGCGCGTACTGTTCGAAGCCCGGGGCACGCAATTCGACGAAGTCGTCGTGCTGGCCTTCATCCAGCTGATCGGCGTCTATCCGCCGGGCGAGATCGTCGAGCTGAGCACCGGCGAGGTAGGCATCATCATCGGCTTCGACGCCGGCAGCAAATTGAAGCCCCGCGTGCTGATCGTGCTGGACGCCAGCAAGCAGCCGCGCCCGGAGCGGGTGCTCGACCTGGCGCGCAATCCGCTCGATGAGCAGGGCCGCCTGGTCAGCGTTCGCGAGGTGAAGCCCTCGGGTGCCTATGGCATCGACATCGACGCCTACCGCGCCAAGGGACTGGTGGTGCCGGGCTGAACGGATGAGGGGTCGCCGTTTGGGGGCCGACCGTTAGAGGGTCTTCAGACCCGTCGGCGTCTCCAGGTAGGCCAACAAGCCGGGTCTCTCCCCAGGCAGCACCGCGACGGGTCCGGAAAAGCCGATCGCCTCCAGCTGCTGCCCGAGCCCCGCGGCATCGGGATGCCTGAGCTCCAGGCGCTGCAGGCGGCAGCCCTGATCGATCAGCCCAGCCGCCGGGTGCCGGGCGTCGCCCCAGTCGATCAGGCTGGGCAGGACCCCGCCCAGTGGCAGCTGCCCATCGGCATGGATCGAGATCTGCCAGGCCAGCGCGCCGCGACTCATCGACTCGATGCGGCCGAAGGTCCGCGTGAGGTGCGCATCCGCCTGCGCCAAGCCCTGGGTCCCGGCCACCCAGTGGGCCAGGCGGGGCGCAGCGTCCGGTGCCAGCTCATCCAGTTCGAACCAGCGCGGTCTGGTCGGCGGCGGCGCGTCCGGGTCCGGGGCTATGACTTCCAGATAGCCGTCCCCCAGCCCCAGCAGCAGGTTGTGGGTACCCATGCGCGCATGCTGGCCGCCGGGCTGCAGCGCCACGCCGAGGCGCTCCTCGACATACCGGGCGCCCGCGGCCAGGGTCGGGGCCACGATGACCAGGTGATCCAGGCGGGAATGTCTCATGGGGAAGGCTCCTGAGCGGACAAGGTGGAGCACGAGAGAAGCGGCATGATCCGCCCAGGGCTCACTGGTGGGCCCGACTCAGGACACCAGCTGCCGTGGAGCGCGGTCGGTGGTCCTGGCGGTCCCACTCAGGTCCGAGGGTCTTCGCCAGTGGGCTCGTTCGGCATTGGTCTGGGCGATTGCCACGCCGGCTTCTCCGGGCCTCGCTCATCGAAGGCGCGGCGCGCGGCCCGGAAATCTTCCACATTCTCGATAACCCAGGTCCAGATGGGCGTCATCCGGAGCAGCAGGCTCATGCCCAGCGGCGTCAGTTCGTATTCGACCCGGGGCGGGACTTCATCGAAGTCGTGCCGCAGCAGGAGGCCGTCACGTTCGAGGGCGCGCAGGGTCTTGGTCAGCATTCGCTGAGTGATGCCCGACAGTTGCCGCGCCAGTTCGGCGTGCCGCATGACGCCATAGACCCCCAGCGCATGCAGGACCCCCAGGGACCAACGACTGCCCGCATGGGTCAGCACCTCGCGGCGTACGCCGTCTTCGTCCCGCCTGAGTGTCTGGCAGATGGCTTCGGACTGTTGGAGGAGTTCCAGATCGGTCATCTCGTCCCCTGGTATCACGCGTGTGCCTTCTTCTGAGCGCCGCTGGCGTCTGCCAGCATTCGCTCATCTTATACCTGACGTCAGGAGTCATGATGACTAACCCATTCCCTACCGCTACCCAATCCATTCTCGTGCTTGGCGCGGGCGAACTCGGCTTGCCGGTACTGCGCAATCTCGCCCGGCTTGCCAAGGAGAAACCCGGTTCGAAGGTGAGCGTGTTGCTGCGCCAGTCGACCCTCGACAGCCAGGACGCTGGCAAGAAAAGGGAGCTGGGCGAGCTGTGCGCGCTTGGCATCACCCTGGTGGCGGGCGACCTGGTCAAGGATTCCATCGCCGAACTGGCGGCGGTCTTCGCGCGATTCGATACCGTCATCGGCTGCGCCGGCATGGTCGCTGGCCGGGAAACCCCCATGAAGCTGGCGCGTGCGGCACTCGCCTCGGGTGTGAAGCGCTACTTTCCCTGGCAATTCGGGGTGGACTACGACGTCATCGGCCGCGGCAGCCCCCAGGACCTGTTCGATGCGCAACTCGAGGTGCGCGAATTGCTGCGCGCCCAGAGCCAGACCGAGTGGGTGATCATTTCCACCGGGATGTTCACCAGCTTCCTATTCGAACCCGCGTTCGAGGTCGTCGATCTCGTGACGGACACGGTCAGGGCGCTGGGCAGTCTGGATACCCAGGTGACCCTGACGACGCCCGAGGATATCGGCAGGCTGACGGCGGAGATCGTGTTTTTCGAGCCGCGCTTTCGTAACGAGATCGTCTATCTCGCCGGTGACACCCTAGCCTATGGCGAGCTGGCCGGGCTGCTGGAGCGGGTGCTGCAGCGGCCCTTCAGCACCCAGGTGTGGACGCTTCCCCAGCTGCTGGATGAGCTGGAGAAAGAGCCTGACGAGCAGCTCAAGCACATCTGGAAGTATCGCGCCGTCTTCGCCCAGGGCCGCGGCGTCGCCTGGCCGATGGAGACCACCTTCAATGCTCGGCACGGGATCGCGGTGACCAGTGCTGAGCAGTGGGCGCGGGAGCACCTGGTCGAGGCCGGACGGGCCGAGTAAAGCATGCAGGACTTCGGGTCATTCCTTTCCTGCATCGCCAAGATTCACTAAAGACGTAGGGCGGCTTCGGGTATTTCCGATAACGCCTTACCCGTCGCTTCTGCCCGTGCCGACCCTTCCGCATGCCGCCCTGGCCGAACGCGGCACCGAGATCTGCCCCCGGCAGCGGCGACTGGCGGACGAGGGGCGCAGGTTTCTGGACGCATGAGTCGCGCAGAGCACCCTGAACGACGCCACATATCCGAGAGCGTCCCGTGCTTTGACCTTTCGTGCGCGGACACCTAGGGTCAGGCAGGGCGCATTCGTCTGACGATTGTGCTCGATCGGAATACCAATTCAGGCAATGGGAGTGTCAGATGTCTTTTGCTCGTTCGGCCTTGGCCAACCGCTTTTCCGCTCTAGTGCTCACCGCCGCGACCGCTACCCTGGCGCTGCCCCTGGCCGCCGCGCCGGGGGTTGAGGGTTCCCTGTCCGCCGTCCAGGGCGATGCCCGGGTCGCCAAGGCGCTGGAAGCGCTGCGCGCCGACGATGGCCGCACCTTCACGGAACAGAAGCACATCGCCCAGATTCCCGCGCCGCCGTTCAAGGAAAAGGTGCGCGCCGAGTATTACCTCAAGCGCTTCCAGGAGCTGGGTCTCAAGGACGCCAGCATCGCCCCGGAAGGCTATGTGATCGCCACCCGCAAGGGCACTGGCCAGGGGCCGCAGCTGGTGGTGTCGGCGCACCTGGACACGGTGTTTCCCGAGGGCACCGACCTGACCCTCAAGGAAAAGGACGGCAGGACCTACGGCCCCGGCATCGGCGATGACGCCCGGGGCCTGGCGGCGCTGCTGTCGGTGATCGACGCCCTCAACAAGAGCGGCATCGAGACGGTGGGCGACCTGGTCTTCGTCGGCACCGTGGGCGAGGAAGAGCTGGGCAACCTGCGCGGGGTGAAGGCGCTGTTCAAGGATCGCCAGGGCATCGACGGCTTCATCTCGGTGGATGGCATAGACGTGCGCCGCATCGTCAATCGCGGTACCGGCAGCCACAGATACGAGATGACCTTCAAGGGACCGGGTGGCCACAGCTTCGCCGAGTTCGGTCGGCCCAGCGCCATCCACGCCATGGGTCGCGCCATCGCCAAGATTGCCGAGGTCCGTCCGCCCAAGGAACCCAAGACCACCTTCACCGTGGGCACGGTGCAGGGCGGCACCTCGGTCAATGCCATCGCCGGCGAGGCGCGCCTGACCCTGGACATGAGATCCAACGAAGAGGCCGCGCTGCTGGCCGAAGAGAAGGAAATCCTGGCCCTGGTGCAGGACGCGGTGAAGGAAGAGAACCAGCGCTGGGAGACCGACCAGATCTCGGTGGACATCAAGCTGATCGGCGATCGTCCGGCCGGGGGCACTCCGGAGGATTCGCCCATGGTGCAGACGGCGCAGCGCTCCATTGCGGCGGTCACCAAGGGCGCCAAGGTCACCCTCAGCGGTGGCAGCACCGATTCCAACACCGCCATGTCGCTGGGCATTCCGGCCATGACCATCAGCGGTGGCGGGGAGGGTGGCAGTGCCCACTCGCTGGCGGAATGGTACAAGCCGGTGGACGCCTACCAGGGTCCGCAGAACGTGCTGCTGACCAGCCTGACCCTGGTCGGCGTCAAGGGCGTCAGCGAGCCGGTGCTGCAGGCCAAGGGCAAGTAGCCCGCAGCCGGCCCTGGCAGCTGTCCGCAAGGGACAGGTGCCAGGGCCGGCGGCCTCATTCGCTCGCCGGCTTCAGTCGCAGGCAGGCCAGGGAGCTGGCCAGGATCGCCACGCCGGACAGCGGATACAGCAGGGTCGAGGGCACCAGCGGAATGAGCGCCCCGGCCAGCAGCGGACCGACGCTGGCGCCCACGTCGCGCCACATGGCGTTGGAGGCCAGCGCCGGCAGCCGGGCCTGACCCGGATGGCGGGTGGCGACCAGGGTCACCACCAGGGGGATCTGCAGGGCGCGCAGGATCAGCACCCCGCCCGCGCCGAGGATCAGCCAGTGAAAGCCGAAGGCGATCAGGAACAGCGCGGTCAGCGTCGAGCAGACCACCAGCATGGGCGCCGCGCCATAGCGATCCGCCGCCCGGCCGCCGAGCGGGCTGAGCAGCATGTCGGACAGATAACGCAGCGCCATCAGCAAGCCAGCGACCAGCACCGCATTGCCGCCCAGTACCGCCTGGGAAAAGGCCGATAGACCAAAGATGAACAGGCCGTCCAGGGTCACCCCTTCGATAAAGGACCAGGTGACGATGCGATCCGGCCAGCGCAGGCGCCGTCCGGGCGCCGGCAATTCGTGCCCGGCGCGGGGCAGCCCCAGGGCCAGCAGCAGGCCGATCAGGCAGAGTCCGCTGCTCAGCAGCAGCACGGCGCGCGGGCCGTATTGCAGGGTCAGCCAGGCGCCCACCGAGAGCGCCAGCATGGGACCGATGGCGATCAGCGACCGGGACGTACCGGTGCGCCGGGCGGCGCCGGCCGGATCGGCGGTGGCCAGCACCTGGGTGGACAGATTGAAGGTGGCGAAGCTCAGGCCCCAGGCCAGGCGCAACCCCACCAGTGCCCAGAAGCCGGAGAGATGGGCGTTGCCCAGGGCGCAGAGGGCGGCCACTGCGGAAGCCACGACAAGACTGCGGCGATCGCCGAAGCGGGCATAGAGCTGCACCACATAGCGGTAGCCGACGATGCGGATCACCCGGTTGGCGGCCAGCAGGATGCCGGCCTCGATCAGGGTGATGCCGAAGACCGGGGCGTACATGGGGAGGACGAGATAGAGCAGCACGTCGCTGGGCAGGCAGCAGGCGAGGACGATGGCCGCGCGCCGGGAGGCCTGGTCGACGGACCGGGAAGAGGTCATGCGCGAAAGATTCCTGTGGGGGGGAGGTGAGGTCCAGCCCGTCGGTCGCCGGCTGGACAGCGGATTGCAGTGACGGCCCGGCCCTACAGGCGCCAGGCAGAGGCCGTGACTGCAACGAGACTGTCATTATCTCTTCTTTTGCAAGAGGTGTCCGCCAGGCGAAACGGCTGAACTAACCGCGGGCGCGCGCAATCCTTTTCAGTGCGTCTTGCGCCGCGCAGTGGCTGCCCGGCCCTGCCACGTCCCGTCATGAAAAGGAGTCGTCAGTGACCGTAGCTGCCCATCATTACCACCCTGTCCGGCCCGGCCCGCTGCACGCGCTGCTGCTGGCCGGCTCCGTCCCGCTGTTCATCGGCGGCCTGCTCAGCGATATCGCCTACTACCAGACCCAGCAGATCCAGTGGGCCAACTTCGCCGCCTGGCTGATCGCCGGCGCGCTGTTGCTGTCCGGGCTGGCCCTGCTGTTCGCCCTGGGCAATCTGTTCGGCGCGCGCTTCCGTGGTCGCCGGCCGGCGGCCTATTTTCTCCTGCTGCTGCTGGCCTGGGTGCTGGGGCTGGTCAATGCCTTCGAGCACGCCAAGGACGCCTGGGCGGTGATGCCCGCCGGGTTGATCCTCTCGGTGATCGTGTCGGTGCTGAGCCTGGTGGCTGCCTGGATCGGTCTCTCCAACCTGCGTTCGGAGGTGGTCCGATGAGCACTCCACGAGTCTTGAGCGTCCTGGGTCTGGCCGTGCTGCTGGCCGCCTGCGGCAACGAGGGCGGCGCCGACACCCAGGCCCGCGGACCCGATCCCAAGCTGCCCGAACCCCAGCGCGGCCTCCTGCCGAGCATGAAGATCGCCGAGCCTGCACCCTGGGGCGATCGCACCCCGGGTGTTCCCCAGGGCTACACCATCACCGCCATCGCCACCGACCTGCGCATTCCGCGGCAGATGCTGGTGCTGCCCAATGGCGACATCCTCGTGGCCGAAGGCCGTGGCGGCAACGCGCCCAAGCTCAAGCCCAAGGACGTCATCGCCGGCTACATCAAGGCCCAGGGCAACACCCAGGTGAAGGGCGGCAATCGCCTGACCCTGCTGCGCGACGCCGATGGCGACGGCAAGTACGAACTCAAGACGGTGTTCGCCGAGAACCTCAACGCGCCCTATGGCCTGGCCTTCGCCAACGGCCGGATCTACGTGGCCAACCAGGATGCCCTGGTCAGCTTTCCCTACCAGGACGGCCAGACCCAGGCCAGCGGCGCGCCGGACAAGCTGGTCGAGCTGCCGGCGGCGATCAATCACCACTGGACCAAGTCCCTCGCTGCCAGCGCCGATGGTCGCTATCTCTATGTGGGCATCGGCTCCAACAGCAACGTCGGCGAGCGCGGCATGGACGTCGAGGTGGATCGCGCGGTGATCTGGCAGATCGATGCCCAGAGCGGTGCGCACAAGAACTATGCCACCGGGGTGCGCAATCCCACCGCCCTGGCCATACAGCCCGACAGCGGCCAGCTCTGGGCGGTGGCCAACGAGCGCGACGAGATCGGCCCGGACCTGGTGCCGGACTACCTGACCTCCATCCGCGAAGGCGGCTTCTATGGCTGGCCCTACAGCTACTGGGGGCAGAACGTCGACACCCGCGCCCAGCCGCAGGATCCGGCCAAGGTGGCCGCCGCCATCAAGCCCGACTACAGCCTGGGCTCCCACGTCGCCGCCCTGGGCGTGACCTTTTCCACCGCGGCGGTGGGCGGGCAATTCACCGATGGCGTCTTCGTCGGCGAGCATGGCAGCTGGAACCGTGACAAGCCGGTGGGCTACCGCGTGGTCTTCGTGCCCTTCCAGCAGGGCCGTCCGGCCGGCGAGCCCATCGACTTCGCTACCGGGTTCTACGGCGACGACGGCAAGACCCGCGGCCGACCGGTCGGGGTGGCGGTGGATCAGCGCGGTGGCGTCCTCATCGCCGACGACCTGGCCAACACTGTCTGGCGTGTGACGCGTACCCAGTAAGGTGCGAGATGGATCGGCTTGCCGCGCAGTCGGGCGGCAAGCCGATCAATGCATACGGTGCTGCAGATCGCCGAGCACCACCAGGCTGCCCACCACCATCAGCACCAGGATCAGGCTGGTGAACAAGAGCAGATAGAGGTCGTGGCGGTGCGAGCGGCCCAGGCTGATATGCAGGAAGCAGCGCAGGTGCACCAGGATCTGCAGCAGACCCAGGCCGAAGATGACCCCCAGGGTGGTGCCGCGCGGCCAGCTCGGGAAGAGCACCAGGCCGATGGGGATCAGACTCAGCGTCACCGCCAGCAGCAGGCCGACCACGTAGCTCGTCAGCTCCCGACGGTAGTCATCTCTCTTCATGGCAGCAGCCCCTGCAGGTAGACCACCGAGAGGATGGCTACCCAGACGATATCGAGAAAATGCCAGAACAGGCCCAGCCGCATCAGCCGGGTCTTCACCGGCGTATCCAGGCCGAACACCCTGAGTTGCACCAGCATCACCACCAGCCACAGACAGCCACTGGCGACGTGCACCCCGTGCATGCCCACCAGGGCGAAGAAGGCCGAGAGAAAGGCGCTGCGCTGGGGCAGGGCGCCCTTGTCCGCCATGCCGAGGAAGTCGTGCACCTCCAGGCCCAGAAAGACCAGGCCCAGCGCCAGGGTCACCAGCAGCCAGGTCACCAGGGGCCGCAGGCGACCCTCGTGGTACTTCATGGCCAGGGACGCCAGGCCATAGGTGAAGCTGCTGGCCAGCAGCACCAGGGTCTGCAGGGTGACACTGCCGATCTCGAAGACGTCCCGGGCGACCGGGCCCCCGGCGGTGGCGTGCTGCAGCGTCGCGTAGATGGCGAACAGCAGCGCGAACACCAGGGCGTCGCTCATCAGGAAGATCCAGAAGCCGAACAGCGAATACTCGGCCTCGGCGTGGGTAGCGTGATCGGTGGCGCCGACATTGAGGCCGGCGTGATTCATGTCGCGCGGACTCATGGGCCCATCTCCGCCAGGCCACGGTTGCCCGGCCCGGTTTCCTCGTCGCGGTTGACCGCTCGCGTCGCGGCGACGAGATCCAGCCAGGCCTCGTGCTCGCGCCGGATGTCTGCAGCGGAAATCAGCCGCTCGGTATCGCGCTGGAAGCTGCGGGCGATCACCGCGCCCCAGGCCACCCCCAGGCCGAGCACGGCCAGCCAGCCGATGTGCCAGACCAGCCCGAAGGCGCAGGCGAAGCCCGCCGCCCCGACAAGGGCCGGTACGGCGCTGTTCTTTGGCAGGACGAGGTCGGCATAGGTGCGCGGCCGGTCGTAGGCCAGGCCGTGCTCCTTGAGCCAGGTGAAGGGGTCGCGGTCGTTGATCGGCAGCGGCACGGCGAAGTTGTATTCCAGCGGCGGCGCGGCCACGGCCCATTCCAGGGTGCGGCCATTCCAGGGGTCGCCCACCGGCACCCGGGCACTGTCGCGCCGGCGGATGCTCACCACCAACTGGATCACCAGGCTGGCCAGGGCGGCGAGCAGGATCACCGCGCCCAGCTCGGCGACCCACAGCAGCGGGGCGAAGTCGGGATTGTGGATCGCCTGGCTGCGCCGCGGCAGGCCGGAGACGCCCAGCACGTACAGCGGCATGAAGGCGAGCAGGAAGCCCAGGCCGAAATTCAGGGCGGCGATGCGGCCCCAGCGCTCGTCTAGGCGAAAGCCGAAGGCCTTGGGAAACCAGAAGTGATAGCCGGCCAGCATGCCGAACAGCATCCCGGGGATCAGCATGTTGTGGAAGTGGGCGACCAGGTAGACGGTGTTGTGCACCTGATAGTCCACCGGCGGTGTGGCCAGGGTGATGCCGGTAAGGCCGCCGATGACGAACAGCATGATGAACATCACTGCATAGATCAGCGGCGTGGTCAGGCGGATGCGCCCGCGGAACATGGTCGCCATCCAGTCGTAGATCTTCACCCCGGTGGGAATGCCGATGAGCATGGTGGCGATGCCGAAGGCAGCATTGATCCTCGGGCTCTGGCCCATGGTGAAGAAGTGGTGCAGCCAGACGGTAAAGGACAGCACCGCGATCACCAGGGTGGCCCAGACCAGGGAGTGATAGCCATAGAGCCGCTTGGTGGAGAAGGTGGCGAAGACCTCGGAGAACACCCCGAAGGCCGGCAGGATCAGGATGTACACCTCCGGATGGCCGAACAGCCAGAAGAGGTTGATGTAGTTCATCAGGTTGCCGCCCTGGGTGTTGGTGAAGAAATGGAAGTCCAGGTAGCGGTCCAGGGCCAGCAGCAGGGTGGCCACGGTCAACGGCGGCATGGCGAAGATCATCAGGATGCTGGTGCACAGCGCCGTCCAGCTGAACAGCGTCATATGGAACAGGCGCATGCCCGGTGTTCTTTCCTTGTAGAGGGTGACGGCGAAGTTGAGGCCGGTCAGGGTGCTGCCGATGGAGCTGAGGGTCAGCGCCCAGATCCAGTAGTCGGGGCCGACGCCGGGCTGGTATTCGGCGCCGGTATAGGGCGGATAGCCGCTCCAGCCACCGGTCGAGAAGCGACCCAGCACCAGCGAGACCATCACCAGGGCGGCACCGGCCACGGTCAGCCAGAGGCTGATGGCGTTGAGCAGCGGAAAGCGCACGTCGCGGGCACCGATCTGCAGCGGCATGACGAAGTTGATCAGCCCGGTAAGGAAGGGCATGGCCACGAAGAACACCATGATGGTGCCGTGGGTGCTGAACAGCTGACCGAAGTGCTCCGGTGGCAGATAGCCCGGGGCATCGATGGCCAGGGCCTGCTGGGTGCGCATCATCACGCCTTCCACCACGCCGCGGCTGAACATCACCAGGGCCAGCACCACATACATGATGCCGATGCGCTTGTGGTCCAGGCTGGTGAACCACTCCTGCCAGAGATAGCGCCACTTGCCGAGCCAGGTGATCACCCCGGCGGTGGCCAGGGCGCCAAGGATCACCACGCTGGCGCCGCAGGTGGCGACCAGGCTGTAGAAGGGCAGGGCGTCGTAGCCCAGGCGACCGAACAGCAGGTGCCAGAGGGCCGAGGAATCAGTCATGGGTGGCTCCCTGGAAGGTGGCGCAGGCGGGTACCGGATCCTGGCGATAGCGCGCCAGCACCCAGGCGAAGAGGGCAGGTTGGGTCAGGCGCAACGCGGCGGCTTGCTCCAGGGTGCCGGGGCGGGACAGCACCTGGTAATGGGCGCAATCCAGCGCCTCGCGGGTCTGGCTGACGCCCTGGGTCCAGCTGGCGAAGTCCTGCGCATCCAGCACCCGGATCGGGAAATGCTGATCCTGGAAGCCTTCGCCGCTGTACTGGGCGTTGCGGCCCTCGAACTGGCCGGGCGCGGGAATCTGCAGGTAGCGCTGGGTCTGCATGCCGGCCATGGCGTAGATCTGGCCACCGAGGCGCGGCAACAGCAGGGATTGCATCACCGTATCGCTGGTGAGTCTGAGCTGCACCGGGCGTCCGGCTGGCAGGACCAGTTCATTGACCGTGGCGATGCCCTGTTCGGGATAGAGAAACAGCCACTTCCAGTCCAGGCCGATCACCTGGACCTCCAGCGGCGCCAGGCTGGGCGTCGGCGAGCGATAGGGATCGAGGCTGTGGGTGCGGGTCCAGACCAGCACCGCCAGGACCGCGACGATCAGCGCCGGCACGCCCCAGGCGAAGACGTCCAGCAGCCAGGAGAATTCCCAGCGCGGCCGGTAGGCGGCGCGCGTGTTGCCGTGGCGATAGCGCCAGACGATCAGCGGGGTGAGCAGGATCACCGGCAGGACCACCACCAGCGCCAGGCCGACGATCCACAGCAGCAGGTCGCGTTCGCCACTGGCGGCGAGACCGGCCGGGGCGAGAAAGCCGTGCTGTAGCGGCGAACAGCCAGTGAGCGAAGCGGCCAGCAGCAGGCCGGCCAGGGACCCGACCGCCAGACGGCGCCTCGAGGTGCTCCCCGGGCAGGGAGAAGTAGGACGCGACTTTCGCGCAAGGGACATGAGCGGACTCGACCGTAACCAGTTGTTGCAGCCAACAGACCGCCCGAGCAGGCGAGCCGTTCACTGGATACTGGCGCTTGGCCGCCCCGCCTCAGGACGCGCTGGCGTACAGGCCGCGAGCTAGGGCTGTTCGGTCTTCCACTGGCCGAGCAGGATGGCGACGAATTTTTCTGCGGCGGGCGACAGCGAGGCGCCGCGACGCGAGACCAGGCCCAGCGTCCGGGTCACCTCCGGATCGCTGAGGGGCACGCTGACCAGGGTCGGGTGGTCGGCATCCGGCATGGCCAGACTGGGCATGGCCGAGACGCCGAGGCCGGCTTCCACCATGCCCAGGGAGGTGGACAGGTGCTGCACCTCATAGAACCACTTGGGGCGAATGCCGCGGGCGGAGAGGGCATGATCGAGCAGCACCCGGTTGCCGCTCAGGCGCCCCACACCGATCAGCCGGTGTTCGACCAGCTCGGCCCAGCTGATCGACGGGCGCCCGGCCAGTTCGTGGTCGCGCCGGCAGGCCAGCACGAATTGCTCCTGCACCAGGGGCACGAATTCGATGTCCGGGTGCTGACCGCTGAGCATGTTGATGCCGAAGTCGGCTTCGCCGCGCAACACGGCTTCCAGTCCGTCGTTGGCGCTGAGGTCCAGCAGGCGGATGCGGATCTTGGGGTATTGCTCGTTGTACTGGCGGATCACTGAGGGCAGGAAGTAGAAGGCCGCGGTGGGGATGCAGGCCAGGGTGACCTGGCCGGTCTGGCGCTCGGCCAGTTCGCGGATGCTGAGGATGGAGTCCTCGAAGTCGTCCAGCAGCCGCCGCGCCTTGGGCAGGAAATCGCGGCCGACGCTGGTGAGGCCGACGCGACGAGTGGTGCGTTCGAGCAGGGGCGTCCCCAGGCCGTCTTCCAGCTTCTTGATGCGCCGGCTCAGGGCCGGCTGCGACAGGTGCAGGGCATCGGCGGCCTCGTGGAAGCTGCCCAGTTCGGCGATTTTCACGAAAGATCGAATGTCTTGCAGCTCGTAGTCCATGAACGCCCCGTTTCGGAAAGCCGGCTTTATTGATTATCCAAGTGGAATAATAGCGCTGATATTTGCATTGGATAGATTTATATCCGGCTGCCAATCTTGTTCCTAGAACATCAATAACCGCTATTGATCAACAAGAGTCAGCAGTCATGCAACGTATTCCCTGCGTTCTCATGCGAGGCGGCACCTCCAAGGGCCCCTTCTTCCACGCCAGCGACCTGCCCAGCGATTCCGCCGCGCGCGACGAGATGCTGATCGACCTCATGGGTGCCGGCCACGAGCTGGAAATCGACGGCATCGGCGGCGGCAGTCCCCAGACCAGCAAGGTCGCCATCATCAGCCCGTCCAGTCATCCCGATGCCGACGTGGATTACCTCTTCGTCCAGGTGATGGTCGCCGAGCGGCGCGTCGATACCGCACCCAACTGCGGCAACATGCTCTGCGCCGTGGGGCCCTTCGCCGTGGAGCAGGGGCTGGTTGCTGCGAGAGACGGCAAGACCCTGGTGCGTATCCGCAACCTCAACACCAACAGTTTCGTCGATTCCCTGGTGCATACGCCCGGCGGCCTGGTGCGCTATGAAGGCGACACCGCCATCGACGGCGTGCCCGGCACCGCCGCCCCGGTGCAGCTGACCTTTCTCGACGCCGTGGGCAGCAAGACCGGCCAGCTGTTTCCCACCGGCCAGGCCACCGATGTCTTCGACGGCGTGCCGGTGACCTGCATCGACATGGCCATGCCGATGATGATCGTCGAGGCCCGCCACCTGGGCGTGACCGGCAGCGAGCGGCCGGCCGAACTGGACGCCAACGCGGCGCTGCTGGCGCGGCTGGAAGCCCTGCGGCTGCAGGCGGGTCGGGCCATGGGCCTGGGCGATGTCAGCGGCAAGGTGATCCCCAAGCCGGTGCTGATTTCCGCGCCCCAGCAGGGCGGCACCCTGCAGGTGCGCTATTTCATGCCGCACAGCTGCCACCGGGCGCTGGCCATCACCGGCTCCATCGGCCTGGCCACCGCCTGCGTCACCCCGGAGACCGTGGTGATGGCGCTGCTCGGCGAGTCGGCGCGTGACCTGACCCATGTCCGCCTGGAGCATCCCAGCGGCGGGATCGACGTGGTGCTGTCGCGCGGCGGCGCGGACGGCACTACCATCCAGGCCTCGGTCGTCCGGACCGCGCGCCGTCTGTTTTCCGGTCATGTCTATGCGCCTACCGCGCGGAGGCTCGCCGGCTAACGCGACACCCCCAACCACCAGCGCATCCGCACAACTTCAATAAACGGTGATGCCCCATGAAACTTGCCAAATCGCTGTACTTCCAGATCCTCTGCGCCGTGGTCCTCGGGGTGCTGGTCGGTCACTTCTGGGCGCAACAGGCCGTCGCGCTCAAGCCCCTGGGTGACGCCTTCATCAAACTGATCAAGATGATGATCGCCCCCGTGGTGTTCTGCACCATCGTCACCGGCATCGCCGGCATGACCGACAAGAGCACCCTGGGCCGGTTGATGGGCAAGACGCTGCTGCTGTTCCTGGTGCTCACCGTCATCAGCCTGTTCATCGGCCTCGGCGCGGTCTATCTGTTCCAGCCCGGCGTTGGCATGAACATCGATCCCGCGACCCTGAGCACCGCCAGCATCGCCCAGTACACGGCGTCGGCGGCCAAGCTCAGCGTGGTGGACTTCTTCATGCACATCATCCCGGACACCTTCATGGGGGCGTTCAACAAGGGTGAGGTGCTGCCGGTGCTGTTCATCGCCGTGCTCTGCGGCTTCGCCCTGTCCGCCATGGGCGAGCGCGGCCGGCCGGTGCTGGACGTGCTGGAGTCGGCGTCGCAGATGGTCTTCCGCATCTTCGGCTACCTGATGCGCTTCGCCCCGGTGGGTGCCTTCGGCGCCCTGGCCTTTACCGTGGGCCAGTACGGCATCACCTCGCTGGGCTCCCTGGCCAAGCTGATCGCCACCCTCTACATCGCCTGCGCCTTCTTCGTCTTCGTGGTGCTGGGCGCGCTGTGCCGCTCGCGCGGCTTCAGCCTGTGGAAGCTGTTGCGCTACTTCCGCGAGGAATTCCTGGTGGTGCTGGGCACCTCGTCCACCGAGCCGGTGCTGCCGCGCATGCTGCAGAAGCTCGAAGGCCTGGGCTGCAAGAAGGGCGTGGTCGGTCTGGTGCTGCCCACCGGCTACTCCTTCAACCTGGACGGCACCGCCATCTACCTGTCGCTGGCCGCGGTCTTCATCGCCCAGGCCTGCAACATCGACCTCACCGTCGGCCAGACCCTGACCATGCTGGCGATCATGCTGCTGTCCTCCAAGGGCGCGGCAGGGGTGACCGGCAGCGGCTTCGTCGCCCTGGCCTCGACCCTCACCGTGATCCACGACATCCCCCTGGCCGGGCTGGCGCTGCTCATCGGCATCGATCGCTTCATGTCCGAGGCCCGCGCCCTCACCAGCCTGGCCAGCAACGCCGTGGCCACCGTGGTGATCGCGCTGGGCGAGGGCGCCTGCGATCGCGACAAGCTGATGCGCGCCCTGGCCAGTGGCAAGGCCGAACCCGTGGCGCTGCCCGAGGCCGCCGAGTGGACGGCACCGGACGTTCGTCCCCACGCCTGATCGTTCCAACCCCGCTACCGCTGCAATCCCACCTCCGCGCCGTCAGCTGGCCGGAGGCGGGGATCGGCTGGCCCGCGTCCGGCCAGACCCACAACAAGAACAAGGGATATGCCTATGCTCGCGCTTCTCGGTCTGATCATGGTGGTGACCTTCACCTACCTGATCATGAGCAAACGTCTGTCGCCCATCGTGGCGCTCACCGTGGTGCCCATCGTCTTCGCCCTCATCGGTGGCTTCGCCCCCACCACCGGCAAGATGATGCTCGACGGCCTGAAGATGGTGGCGCCCTCGGCGGCGCTGCTGCTGTTCGCCATCCTCTTCTTCGGCCTGATGATCGACGCCGGGCTGTTCGATCCGCTGATCCGCAAGATCCTCAAGCGCGTCAACGGCGACCCGGTCAAGATCGCCATCGGCACCGCGCTGCTCTCGCTGCTGGTGGCCCTGGACGGCGACGGCACCACCACCTACATGATCACCTGCGCGGCCATGCTGCCGCTGTACAAGCGCATCGGCATGAATCCCATGGTGCTGGCGACCGTCTCCATGCTCTCGCTGAGCATCATGAGCGGCATGAGTCCCTGGGGCGGCCCGGCCACCCGCGCCATCGCCGCGCTGGGGCTGGATGCCACCGCCTACTTCATTCCCATGCTGCCCACGGTGATCGGCGGAGCGGCCTGGGTGGTCTTCACCGCCTACCTGCTGGGTCGCCGCGAGCGCGCGCGCATCGGCAACGTCGCCCTGGAGAGCGGCGGGGCGGCCGGCGGCAAGTGCTACATCGAGGAGATCCTCGGTGATTCGCCGACCAAGCGGCCGCGCCTGGCCTATGTCAACCTGGTGCTGGTGATCGCGGTGATGACCGCTCTGGTCATGGGCGTGATGCACGCCGCCATCCTGTTCATGATCGGCTTCGTGCTGGCGCTGATGATCAACTATCCGCAACTGGATTTGCAGAAGGAGCGCATCCTGGCCCACTCCGGCAATGCCATGACCGTGGTGCTGCTGGTGTTCGCCGCAGGCATCTTCGCCGGCATCTTTTCCGGCACCAAGATGGTCGACGCCCTGGCCCAGACCCTGGTCGACTGGATTCCGCCGGCCTGGGGCCACTGGTTCCCGCTGGTGGTGGCCATCACCAGCATGCCGCTGACCTTCGTGCTGTCCAACGATGCCTACTACTTCGGCGTGGTGCCCATCCTGGCCAACGCCGCCGCGGCCTACGGCATCGATCCGGTGGAAATCGCCCGCGCCTCGGTGTTGGGCCAGCCGGTGCACCTGATGAGTCCGCTGGTGGCCTCGACGCTGCTGCTGGTGGGCATGGTCGACCGCGACATCGGCGACTTCCAGAAGGCCACCGTCAAATGGGCGGTGCTGACCTCCCTGGTCATCACCGCCATCGCCCTGCTCACCGGTGCCATCTCCTTCTTCGTCTGACGCCGGCGGAGCAACTGTCTTTATCGCGGCCATGCCGGTGCGCCGTAGCGGCCGCTCCTACGGTGGCGTCCGTGCCTGTAGGAGCGGCCCATGGCCGCGATATGCGATCAAGACAGTTGCTCCTACAAAAGCATCAACCGCTGTGGGAGCGGCCTTATTACTGCTGCGTCGGAATGGGCTTGAGACCGCTGTCCTCGATGGCCTTGGCGGCGTCTTTCGAGGCCAGGTACTGCAGCAGGGCGCGCGCGGCATCCGGGTGCGTGCTCTTGCTGACCACGGCGCCGGAATAGAGGGTCATCTTTTGCGCCTGGTCAGGGATCAGGCCGACGATGTCGATGCCCTGCACCGGCTTCAATTCGCTCAGCTGCTGGAAGCCCAGCTGCGCCTCGCCACGGGCGACGACTTCGCCCACCGGCTCGGCGGGGATCATGCGCGCCTTGGCCTTGAAGGCATCGCTCAGCTGCATGCGCGGGAACAGGATGTGCGCCAGATAGACACCGCTGGCGCTGTCGGAATAGGCCACCGACTGGGCACTTTCCAGACTCTGCTTGAAGGCCTCCATGGTGGAGATGTCCGGCTTGATCGCGCCCTTGCGCACCGCCATGGCGATGAAGGATTGCCCCAGGTCGACCCGGCTGTCCTTGAGCGCCTGGCCGCTGGCGACCAGCTTGTCCAGCGCCGAACCCACCATCAGCACCACGTCGGCCGGCTCGTTGCGGGCCAGGCGCTGGGGGATGGCCTGGGGCGTGTCGCCCATGGACGGCGCGGCGGCGATGTCCAGTTTCACGCCAGTGGCCTTTTCATAGGCCGGGGCGACTTCGCGGATGGCGCCCATGATGCCGCCCGAGCTCAGCACCGTGAGGGTGGTGACGGGTTGCGCGGCCAGCAGTGGCGTGGAGGCCAGCAGCAGGGCGCCAAGGGCGAGGGTGGGCAGACGTCGAAACATGGTGAAGACTCCAGGGTGAAAAGACCGACGATAGACCGCGGGCGAGGCGGAAGCGCGTTAGTCCGAATGAAGAAAAATTTAATTTACCGACCTGGTCGTTTTCCCTAGGGTGTCCGGTCCGCCAGACCGGGCGCCAGATCCAGAGGCCATCATGACCCAGGCTTTGGTCATCGAAGACGACGAGGTGACCGCCCACGCCATCGCCAGCGAATTGCGGGCGCAAGACTATCAGGTACGTTGGGAAAGCACCGGCCGCGAGGGCCTGGCCGCGGCCATCGCCGGCGGCCACGACATCATCACCCTCGACCGCATGCTGCCGGACTTCGATGGCCTGACCATCGTCAGCACCCTGCGTGGCCTCGGCATCGCCACCCCGGTGCTGATGCTCAGCGCCCTGTCCGATGTCGACGAGCGCGTGCGCGGCCTGAGATGCGGCGGTGACGACTACCTGACCAAGCCCTTTTCCCTGGTGGAGATGATGGCCCGCCTGGAGGCGCTGCTCAGACGGCCGGGCGCGCAGTCCGCCAGTCACCAGTTGCGGGTCGGCGAGCTGACCCTGGACCTGATCGAGAACACCCTGACCCGTGCCGGCGAGGCCATCGCCCTGCTGCCCACCGAATTCAAGATCCTCACCTACCTGATGCGCAACGCCGGGCAACTGGTGACCCGCACCATGCTCTTCGAGCAGGTCTGGGGCTATCACTTCGATCCGGGCACCAACATCATCGACGTGCACATGGGGCGGCTCAGACGCAAGATCGAGCGGTCGGGGCGGCCGCTGGTGCATACCGTTCGCGGAGCCGGCTATGTCCTCGTCGTCCCGGACTAGGCGCTGGCGCTCGGGCAGCAGCCGCCTGCTGGCGCTCTATGCGCTGCTCTTCGTGGCCTGGGGCGCGGTCTTCACCGGGGTGCTCTACTGGCAGATCTCCGGTTACCTGGGCGCCGTGGCGGAGCGCACCCTGCTGCAGCGGGCGCACTACTACGGCAAGGTGGCCGATGCCGACCTGCTGGGCGAGCTGCAGGCCAGCGAGGTCTATTCCATGCCCGGTATCGACGCCTACGGCCTGTTCGAGGCCGATGGGCGCTATGTGGCCGGCAACCTGGTCAAGCTCCTGCGCAACCTGCCGGACGACGGCCGGGTGCACTACCTGCAGCGCGGCCTCAGGACCACCGACGCCCTGGACGAGACCCGCAGCAGCCATGCCTTTCTGCAGCGCCGCGCCGACGGCCGCATCCTGGTGCTGGCCCGCGACGGCGGCTCCATCTCGGCGGTGGGCGGCATCATCGGCCAGGCGCTGTTCTGGGGCCTGTCGCTGACCCTGATCCCCGGCCTGGTCGGCTGGCACCTGTTGCGGCGACGACCGCTGCGGCGCGTCGAGCGACTGCAACGCAGCCTGGAGCGGATCGTCGCCGGTCACCTGGAGGAACGCCTGCCACTGTCGCCGCGCCACGACGAGCTGGACATGCTGGCCGATGCGGTCAATACCACCCTGGTGCAGCTGGAGCGCTCGATGCACGAGGTGAAGGGCGTCTGCGACGGCATCGCCCATGACCTGCGCACCCCGCTGACGCGGCTGCGGGCGCGCCTGCACCAGCTGCAGCAACTGCCGCTGGCCGAACCCCAGGCCGACAGCCTCGGCGAGGCGCTGGCCGAGACCGAGGCCATCATGTCGCGCTTCCAGGGCCTGCTGCGCATCTCCGAGCTGGAGGACACCCGGCGGCGCATGGCCTTCGCGCCCCTGGACCTGGCCGCGCTGCTGCGCCAGGCCCATGACTTCTACGAACCCCTGGCCCAGGAAAAGGCCCAGACCCTGAGCCTGGAATTGGGCGAGGGGTTACCAGAGGTGCAGGGCGACGCCGAGTTGCTGTTCGAGGCGCTGGTCAATCTGCTCGACAACGCCCTCAAGTTCGCTCCCGAGGGGGGCAGGGTGCGGCTGGTGGCGCGTGGCGTCGGCCTGGCGGTGCGCATCGAGGTGATCGACGACGGCCCTGGCATTCCCGAGGCCGAGCGCGAGAGCGTGCTGCGCCGGCTCTATCGCGGCGATGCCAGTCGCCAGCAACCGGGCTATGGCCTGGGCCTGTCGCTGGTGGCGGCCATCGTGCGGTTGCATGGCTTCAGCCTGAGCATCGAGGCGGCCGAACCGGTGGGCGCGCGGGTGATCATCACCAGCGCCGGGTGAGGTACGCCTTCCTAAATTTTTCTTCATTTTGCTTCATTTGAGACCGGGGCAGGGCTCTCCCAGGATGGCGGGCCCCTCCTGCCACACCGGATCTGCCGCTCGTGAAACACCCCTTGCTACTGGGCCTCGCCGCCCTGGGTCTCGCCTGGCTCGGCCAGGTCGAGGCCGCGCCCGCCGCTGCACCCGCCGCTGCGCCCGCCGCCACCGTGCTGATTCCTTCGCCGCCCCAGCTCTCGGCCAAGGCCTGGGTGCTGATGGATGCCACCACCGGCCAGGTGATCGCCGAAGAGAATGCCCACGAGCACCTGCCGCCGGCCAGCCTGACCAAGCTGATGACCGTCTATGTGGCGACCCGCGACATCCAGGCCGGCCAGCTCAAGGCCGACGACCCGGTCACCGTCAGCGAGCACGCCTGGCGCACCGAAGGCTCGCGGATGTTTCTCGATCCGCGCAGCCAGGTGTCGGTCCACGATCTCCTGCAGGGTATCGTCATCGACTCGGGTAACGACGCCAGCGTGGCCCTGGCCGAGCACATCGCCGGCAGCAACGAGAGCTTCGCCAGCCTGATGAACGCCACCGCGCAGCGCCTGGGCCTGCACGACAGTCACTTCATGAATCCCACCGGGCTGCCCGACCCCGAGCACTTTTCCTCGCCCTACGACATGGCGCTGCTGGCCCGCGCCATCATCCAGGACGAGTCGGCCTACTATGAGCTCTATGCCAGGAAGTACTTTACCTGGAACGGCATCCGCCAACCCAATCGCAACCTGCTGCTGTGGCGCGACCACACCGTGGACGGCCTCAAGACCGGGCATACCGAGGCGGCTGGCTACTGCATGGTCACCTCGGCGCTGCGCGACGGACGCCGGCTGATCACCGCGGTGTTCGGTTCCAACTCGATCAACAACCGCGCGGCGGACACCCAGAAGCTGCTGACCTACGGCTATCGCTTCTTCGACAACCTGAGCCTCGACAAGGCCGGCGTCGCCCTGGGCACCCCGGCGATCTGGGAGGGCGAGCAGGCGACCCTGCCGGTGGGCGTGACCGAGGACGTGGTGCTGACCCGTCCCAAGGGCCAGCAACCACCCGAGCGCCGCCTGGTGCTGAACGAGCCGCTGGTGGCGCCCATCGCCCAGGGCGCGGTGGTCGGCCGCCTGGAGCTGGTGGAGGGCGACCGCGTCCTGCAGACCCGCCCGCTGGTGGCCCTGGAGGCGGCGGCGCAGGGCGGCTGGTGGTCGCGCTGGCCGGAGCACCTCTACCGGCTGGTGCTGCACTGGTTCGGCCGGGTCTGACCCGCGCGGGCGGCCTCAGGTCGCCTGCTGCAGGTGCTCGCGCAGAAAGGCATTCATCCTTTCCAGGGTCCAGCGCACGCCTGGCAGCACCCCGAGCATCTCGATGAAGCCATGGATCATGCCCGGCAACTCGTGGTACTCCACGGCGTTGCCGGCGCCGATCAGCGCCTGGGCGTAGAGGCGGGCGTCATCGCGCAGGGCGTCGCATTCGGCGCCGAAGATCAGCGCCGGCGGCAGGTTGGCGTGGGAGGGGGCATAGAGCGGCGAGACGCGCGGATCGCGGGAGTCCACGTCCTGGAGATACATCCCGGAGAAGTAGTCCATCATCGGCCGGGTCAGCGGCGGGACCTCCGCATTCTCGATCCGCGAGGGGTGGTTCCAGGCGTCGGGCGTGTTATCGACGCCAGGGTAGATCAGCACCTGGGCCTTGAGCCGGAGCGGTCCTTCGCGCAGGTGCAGGGCAGCCATGGCCGCCAGGCCGCCGCCGGCGCTGTCGCCGGCTACGGCGACGCGGTCGAGATCGAGATTCAGGGCGCTGCCGGCCTGGGCCAGCCAGTGCAGGGCGGCCAGCACATCGTCGGGGCTCGCCGGTGCCGGATGCTCGGGGGCGAGGGCATAGTGCACCGCCAGCACCGCAAAGCCGGTGCCCAGGGCGATCTGGCGGCAGAGCGAATCATGGCTGTCCAGGTCGCCGATCACCCAGCCGCCGCCGTGCAGATAGACCACCAGCGGGCGCGGTCGATCGTCTTCCGCATAGGGGCGGTAGAGGCGCAGCGGGATGGGACCGAGCGGACCGGGGGCGCTGAGTTCGTCCACCCGCGTTACCGGCGCCGGCGGCAGGCCAAGGGCGCGATTCAGCTGCACATAGGCGGCGCGCGCCTGCGCCGGGGTGAGGCTGTCCAGCGGCGGCTGCGGGTGGGCGGCCAGCTGCGCCAGCAGGCCGCCCACCTCGGGAGTGAGGCGCGCGAAGACGTCGGGCATGGGGCTTCTCCTGTGGTCCCGGGCGCCAGGATGGACGCCGGGTCGCCGCCAGCCTCGCCGCAGGCTTGGGGCGGGTCTATCGATCAGATGAACGATGGCGGCGGCTGTTGGACCTCGGCTAGCCCGCGGCCGTTGCGCGGTCGCGCCCGTGGCTGAGGGCGGCCTATCCTGCATCTGAACGATAGGCGCGCCGCCGCGGTACGGTAGACTCGGACCCAAGCCAGGCCCCGTCAGGGGGCCGGCATCCTACCCAGACAATCAAAACAATGGGGGTAGCATGGATCAGTCAGCCGTCGTTTCCTGCAGTGTGCCCAGCGACGTGGTCGCCCGCTTCAGCCAGGTCGTCCTGGCGCTGCAAGCCCGCCTGCGGGGCGGGGCCATCACCGAATTCCATGCCCAGGCCCTGGCGCAGCTGCAACGCCTGGTCGCCTTCGACAAGGCCTGGTGGGGCAACTCCGCCTGGCGCGACGGCGTCCCCGTGGCGCACAGCACCTTTCTGCTGGGGCTGCCCGGCAGCTATACCCGCGAATGGGATGCCCTCAAGGCCGACGACCGCACCCTCGGCGACCTGCACCTGGTGCAGGGACGCTGCCAGGTGTTCGACTGCCGCGACCTGACGGCCTCGCCGAGTCTGGCCGCCCTGGGGCAGCGGTATGGCCTGGCCCATGGCCTGCGCATCGTGCTCACCGACGACCAGACCCGCCTGGGCGTGCACCTCACGCTGTTCCGCGAACATCCCGCCACCCCCTTCACCGCCATGGAATGCCAGCTGGTGGAATGGCTGATGCCGCACCTGCTGCATGCCGAGCGCGAGAGTTGCCTGCGCACCCTGGCGACCCTGAGAGACAGTCAGGGCAGCTTCGACGAACTGGCCCTGGCGGTGTGCGATCGCTATGGCGTGCTGCTGTCCATGGAGCCCGGCTTCGCCGCCCTGCTGGCGGGAGAGTGGGAGGGCTGGCAAGGCAATCGCCTGCCGCCCGCCTGCGATCCCCAGGGCACCTACCAGGGCCGTACCCTGCAGCTCGATGCCCAGCCACTGGGCGATCTGCTGCTGCTCAAGGCGCGCCGGCGCAGTTCGGCGGAACGCCTCAGTGCCCGCGAGCTGGAAGTGGCCCAGTGCTTCGCCCTCGGCCAGACCTACAAGGAAGTCGCCCGCAACCTGGGCATGGCGCCGGCCACGGTCCGCCATCACCTGAGGCGCATCTACGAGAAGCTCGGCGTCAACCGCAAGGCGCAGATCGCGCAACAGGTCGCCGCCGCGCCGGACTGATCTCCCCCTGATCCCTATGCCAAGACCGGGCGCCTCGCGTGCCCGGTGAGGCCTCGCTCGCCCGCTCGAAAGCCCTGAGGAATCCCGCCATGCCGTCTTTGCCCGGAATGCTGACCCGCGCCGCCGTCCTGTCACTCGCGGCGCTGGCCGCCACCACCCACGCCACCGAAAAGGGCATGCCGACCACCGCCGCAGGGGTGCAGGACTTCGGCGCCGGCTTCATGCCGCCGTCGACGCCCGTCGGTACGATCGGCATGCGCTTCAGCGACTACCAGGCGCGGGTGATCAAGGACAGCCATGGCCGGGACGATGGCAACGATTTCAACATCAACGTCCTGGCCATCGGCCTGGCCTATCTGCGCATGACCGATCAGCAGCTGTTCGGGGCGCGCTACGGCTTCGGCGCGGTCTCGGTGTTCTTTCGCATGGATGCGGACCTCGGTATCAACGCCGGCGGGCAGCGGGTGTTCAGCGACAGCGCCGAGCTGTTCCGCCCGGCCGACCTGCAGCTGATTCCGCTGATCCTCGCCTGGGAGCCGGCGCCCGGCGTCGGCATCAACACCCAGCTGTCGATCCAGGCGCCCACCGGCGACTACGACAAGAATCGCCTGGTCAGTCCCGGGACCAACCACTGGACGGTCTCGCCGATCTTCAACGCCAGCTACATCAGCCCCAGCGGACTGGAGCTGTCGTCCAGCTTCCAGGTCGACATCAATGCGCGCAACTCGGCCACCGACTACCGCAGCGGGGTGGAGTATCGCCACGAATTCGCCGTCGGCCAGCACGTCGGTCCCTGGACGGCGGGGCTGGGCGGCTACTATTACCGCCAGCTCAGCGACGACGACGCCCCCGGCCTGACCCATGGCAACCGCGCCCGCACCCTGGCGCTGGGGCCGGCGCTCAGCTACTTCGACCCCGCCTCTGGGCTGCCGGCCATCTGGCTGCACGCCTACAAGGAATTCGAGACGCGCAACCGGGCGGAAGGCTATACGGTGGCGCTGAAGATCGGCGCCAGCTTCTAGCAAGGTGGACTAGCCGCCCATCATCTCGCGCACCCGCGCCGCCAGGGTGTCCACGGCGAAGGGCTTGGTCAGGATCTCCATGCCGGGGTCCAGGTGGCCGTTGCCGATGGCGGCGTTCTCGGCATAGCCGGTGATGAACAGGGTCTTGAGACCCGGGCGTGACTGGCGTCCCGCATCGGCCATCTGCCGGCCGTTCATGCCACCGGGCAGACCGACGTCGGTGATCAGCAGATCCAGGTGCACATCGGACTGCAGGATCTTCAGGCCGGTGAGGCTGTCGGCGGCTTCGATCACCGCGTAGCCGAGGTCTTCGAGGATATCCACCACCAGCATCCGCACCGTTGGCTCGTCGTCGACGATGAGCACCGTCTCGCCCTGGGCGCTGCCGGCCATGTCCAGGTGCGTGGCCAGGTCTTCGTCGGCCGGCGCCTCGCCCAGGTAACGCGGCAGATAGATGCACAGGGTGGTGCCCTGGCCGACTTCGGAGTAGAGCCGCACCTGGCCGCCCGACTGGCGCGCGAAGCCATAGATCATCGACAGGCCCAGACCGGTGCCCTGGCCGATGGGCTTGGTGGTGAAGAAGGGCTCGAACACCCGGGCCGCCACCTCGGGCGGGATGCCGACCCCGGTATCGGTCACGCACAGCGACAGGTACTGGCCTTCCGGCAGCTCCTGGGCGCGGGCGGTCTCGCGATCCATCCAGCGATTGGCGGTCTCGATGGTGATGCGGCCGCCGTCGGGCATGGCGTCGCGGGCATTGATGCACAGGTTGAGCAGGGAGTTTTCCAGCTGGCTGGGATCCACCAGGGCGGGCCAGAGGCCGGCGGCACCGACCGTCTCGACCTGGATGCTCGGACCCACGGTGCGCTGGATGAGGTCGGTGAGGCCATCGATCAGCTGGTTGACGTCCACCGGTCGTGGCGCCAGGGTCTGACGCCGGGAAAAGGCCAGCAGCCGGTGGGTGAGGGCGGCGGCGCGCTTGGCCGCGCCCTGGGCGGCCACCAGGTAGCGATCGAGTTCGCGCAGCCGACCCTGGGCGATGCGCGTCTCCATCAGTTCCAGCGCGCCGGAGATACCGGCCAGCAGGTTGTTGAAGTCGTGGGCGAGGCCGCCGGTGAGCTGGCCGACGGCTTCCATCTTCTGCGCCTGGCGCAGCTTTTCCTCGGCCTGCATCAACTCGGCCGAGCGTTCGGCCACGCGCACCTCCAGGGTGTCGTTGAGGGTGCGCAGGGCGGCCAGGGCCTTGTCGCGCTCGGCCTCGATGGCGCGCCGCTCCTCGACGTCGATGAGCACGCCGGGAAAGCGCAGCGGCGTGCCGTCGGCGGCATGGTCGACCCGGCCGTTGGCCTCGATCCAGTAGTAGTGGCCGTCGGCGCGGCGCACCCGGTACTGATGGGCGAAGGATCCGGCCTGGGCGATCACCACCTCGATGGCCCGGGCGAGGCCCTCCTTGTCATCGGGATGGACGTTGGTGACCACCTGCGCCAGGCTCAGGCCCTCGCGGCCCAGCTGCGGATCGAGGCCGAAGACCGTGGCGAAGGCTTCGTCCACGGTGAATCTGTCGGTCGGCAGGTCCCAGTGCCAGGTGCCGATGATGGCGCCCGCGGAAAGCGCCAGCTGCACGCGCTCGATGTTCTCCCGGGCCAGGGCCTCGCTGACGCGCAGCCGTTCCTCGGCGTTGCGCCGCTCGGTCACGTCGCTGAAGAGGATGGCGATCTGGCGCTCGTCCGGGTCGCCGACCCGCACGGCGCGCACATCGAACCAGCGTTCGAAGGTGTTGGCGTAGTTCTCGAAGGTGGCCGGTTCGCCGGTCTTGGCCACATGGCCATAGGTGTCGAACCAGAACTGCTCCAGGTTGGGGGCGAACTCGGTCACCCACTTGCCGCGCAGATTGACCCCGGCCTGGCGTTCGAAGGCCGGATTGGCCTCCAGGAAGCGGTAGTCGATGGGCTTGTCGTCGGCATCGAACTTGACCTGGACGATGGCGAAGGCCGAGCCGATGGTCTCGATGATGGCGCGAAAGCGCTCTTCGCTCTTGCGCAGGGCGGTTTCCGCCGTCTGCAGCTGACTCATGTCCAGCATGGCGCCGATCATCCGCGTGGGGCGGCCGTAGACATCACGGATCACCCGGCCGCGGTCGAACACCAGCGCATAGGAGCCGTCCGCACGCAGAAAGCGGTATTCGTCGGTCCAGACCAGGCCGTCGCCATCGATCACCCCATGGATGGAGGCGTCGATCCGCGTGCGGTCGTCCGGATGGATCTGGGCGAGCCACCAGCTGCCGGTAGAGTCCACCGCTTCCGGGGCGTGGCCATAGGCCGTGGTCAGGGCTTCGTTCCAGCGCACCTGGCCGGTGCTGAAGTCCCAGTCCCAGATGGCGTCGTTGGTGGCTTCGGCCACCAGCCGGTAGCGTTCCTGGGTTTCCTTGAGCGCCAGGCCCGCCAGGTGTTCGACGGTACGATCGCGCAGGATCTTGACGAACCCCAGGGGCTCGCCGTCGTCGTCGGTCAGGGCCATCATCTCGCCCGAGGCCCAGAAGCGCTGGCCGTCCTTGCGCAGGTGCCAGCGCTCATCCATGGCGCTGCCATCCCGCAACGCCTTGGCCATCTCGTACGCGGCACGACGGTTGGCCCGGTCTTCAGGGGTGAAGAAGCGCGAGGCATCCTGGCCGATCATCTCCTGGGCGGTCCAGCCCATGACCTGCTCGGCGCCCGGATTCCAGTCCGTGATGAGCCCCTCGCGGTCGCAGACCACGATGGCGAACTGGGTGGTGCTTTCCAGTACGGCGCGGCTGCGTGCCTTGCTGGGGCGGCGGGGGGCGTCTTTGTCCGGCAGGGCCTCCTGCAAGGCGGCGCGCAGGCGCAGCACCTCGGCTTCGAGTTCGGCGCGCGTCAGCGTGGCCAGGGGTCCCTCACTCATCTTGCTGGGCATCCTCGGGGGAAGGGATCTTCAGGGTCGTTCGACCGCAAAAAGTCGGAGAGTGTGGCAAGGGCCCGCGAGGGCGAAAAGGCCCTGCCGCTGATCGGCAAACCCGGCGGATCGGTGGCTTGCCGGTGGCCGGGCAAAACCGCTGCATGCCAGCGAAACGGTGCGCTCGCGCGGGCTCCCGGGCTAGACGAGGGCAAGCGCAGCGGCGGCTGGCCGGCAGCCGGGGCCCAGGATCGCGCTATGCCCGCGCGCCTGACCGTCCGGCCCGGGGGACGAACGGTCAGGGGCTGGAACCCGGTCGGCGCGTGGGCTCTCTACGGTTGCACGCGACGGGTTCGGCAAGGGCCCGCGTCCGTCTCTTCGACCGCTCCAGGAGCACCACGCCATGGCCACGGAATCTTCCCCTACAACCACCACGCTCAAACGCGCCGTCACCCTGCCCATGCTGCTGTTCTTCATTCTCGGCGACGTGCTGGGCGCGGGTGTCTATGCCCTGGCGGGGACCATCGCCGGGCGGGTCGGCGGCGCCATCTGGGCCCCGCTGCTGATCGCCTTGCTGTTCGCCCTGCTGACCGCCGCCTCCTATGCCGAGCTGGTCACCAAGTACCCGAGGGCGGGCGGCGCGGCGGTCTTTGCCGAACGCGCCTTCGGCCGGCCCTGGCTGTCCTTTCTGGTGGGTTTCTCGATGCTGGCCGCTGGCGTCACCAGTGCCGCGGGGCTGGCGGTGGCCTTTGCCGGTGGCTATCTGCAGGCCCTGGTGCCCTGGCCGGCCGGCTGGGTCTGCCTGGCCTTCCTGGTGCTCATCGGCCTGCTCAATGCCCGGGGCATCAAGGAATCGCTGTCGGTCAACCTGGTGATGACCCTGGTCGAGTTGTCGGGCCTGGTGATCGTCATCGTGGCGGCGGCCTGGTTCGTCGCCCAGGGGCAGGGTGAGCCCGCGCGGCTGCTGGAGGTGGATGCGCCCTCGGCCACGGTGGCCATTCTCAGCGCCTCGCTGCTGGCCTTCTACTCCTTCGTCGGCTTCGAGACCTCGGCCAACCTGGCCGAGGAGGTGCGCGATGTCAGCCGCGTCTATCCGCGGGCGCTGTTTGGCGCCCTGGTCATCGCCGGCATCGTCTACATGCTGGTGGGGGCGGGCGCCGCGCTGGTGCTGCCGGTGGCGCAGCTCAAGGCCTCGGGCGCGCCGCTGATGGACGTCCTCGGCGCCTCGGGGCTGGGCGTGCCGACCCGGCTATTCGCCGTCATCGCCCTGATCGCGGTGGCCAATGGCGCGCTGCTGACCATGATCATGGCCAGCCGCCTGGCCTACGGCATGGCCCGCCAGGGGCTGCTGCCGGCGGTGCTCGGTCGGGTGCTGCCGCGGCGACAGACCCCGGGGGTCGCCATCCTCGCCACCACCGCGGTGGCCATCGCCCTGACCTATACCAGCACCCTGGATGTACTGGCCGAGACCGTGGTGCTCTTGCTCCTGGTGGTGTTCATCAGCACCAACCTGGCGGTGCTGGTGCTCAAGCGCGACCGGGTCGAACACGCGCATTTCCGCGTCCACTGGCTCTTTCCGGTGCTGGCCCTGGCCTCCTGTGCGGTGCTCCTGGCCCAGCAGGGCGCGGCGACCTGGTGGCGCGCTGCGCTGATGCTGCTGGTCGGCGCCGCGCTCTATGGCCTGACGCGGCTGGCCGGCGCGCGCCGGGTCACAGCCTAGCCGCCCACCAGCGCATAGAGGATCTGCATGTCGGCCGGCTTGGTCAGGTGATGATCGAAGCCCGCCGCCAAGGCCTCGGCCTTGTCCTGGGCCTGACCCCAGCCGGTCATGGCGATCAGCTTGACGGCCTGCCCGGCCGGGATCTCGCGGATCGCCCGGGCCAGTTGGTGACCGGTCAGCCCCGGCATGCCGATGTCGGAGATGACGATGTCGGGGCCATAGCTCTGGAACAGCGTGAGCGCCGCCTGGCCGTCGTAGACGACCCGTACCTCGTGGCCATCCAGCTCCAGCAATTCGGCGATGGTGTCGGCGATGTCGGGGTTGTCGTCCGCCACCAGGATCCGCCGGGTGGCCGGCAGCGCTGGCTCCGCTGCGACGGGCTCGGCAATTGCCGCCGGAGGCGCCACGGTCAGCGGCAGGCTCACGATGAAGCGGCTGCCCTGACCCAGGCCGGCGCTGGTCGCGGTGATGTCGCCACCCTGCAGCCGCGCCAGTTCGCGGGACAGCGCCAGGCCGATACCCAGGCCCGGCGAGCGTTCCGCCAGGCGCGGATCGATCTGGCCGAACATCTGGAAAAGATCGGTCAGGCGTTCGGGCGCGATGCCGATGCCGTTGTCGGCGATCTCCACCCGCACCTCTTTGGCGCCCGCCTGTACGGAGAGGATGATCCGACCGCCCGCCGGGGTGTAGCGGGCGGCGTTGCCCAGCAGGTTGATGAAGATCTGCTCCAGGCGCAGCGTATCGGCGTAAAGCCAGAGCGGCGCCTCGGGCAGTTGCAGCATGAAGCTCTGACCCTTGTCCTGCATCGGCGCCTGGGCCGCGTCGGCCGCCGCCTGGAGCACCGTCTGCAGGGTAACGAAGGCATTGTGCAGGGTGATGCGCCCAAAGGTGATGCGTGAGATGTCCAGCAGGTCATTGAGCAGGGCGCCCATGCGTTCCACCTGCCGCTCGATGGTCTGGCAACTGCGCTGTTGCTGTTCGAGCGAGGCCTGGGGCGCGGCGATCAGCGCCGCCGCATGGCGGATGGGCGCGAGGGGATTGCGCAGCTCATGGGCCAGCACGGCGAGGAATTCATCCTTTTGCCGATCGTTGTCGCGCAGCTGCTGTTCCTGGCGCTTGCGCTCGGTGATGTCGAGAAACCAGACCGCCACGTTGCCGTCGAAGGGCGTGGCGCTGATCTGCAGCCAGCGGCTGGTGCCACTGGCATCGGCGCCCTGTAGTTCGACGGACCAGGCCGCCTCGTCGGCCTGGTGCTCACCACAGGCCTGCAGGATGCGCGGACCGGCCCAGGGCAGGCTGGGATGCGCGGCGCTGCCGTCGTGGCCCAGGGTGGCGGCGCCGATGGGGTTGAGATAGTCCCAGACGAAGCCGCCTTCGGCAGCGGGCACGGCGATGCCAAAGGACACCTGCGAGCTCTCCAGCGCCACCCGCAGGCGGCGTTGCGAGTGCAGCGCGGCCTCCTGGATCCGGGCGCGATCGATCACCAGCGCCGCCTTGGAGGCGCACAGATCGGCCAGGCGCTGCTGGCGCGGCGTGGGTTCCCCGGCCTCCGGCAGGTGCACGGTGAGCGCGCCGAGGGTGCCGTGCAGGGTACTGCGCAAGGGCACGGCATGCAGGGCGGCAAAGCCCAGGCGGCGGCCAAGCGTGGCCAGGGCGGCGAACTCCGGCGCGGTCGCCAGCTCCGGTATCACCACGCGGGTACCGCTGCGCAGGGCGGCGGCACAGGCGCTGTCCGCGGGCTGCAGGGCGGCCAACTGGTCCTGCTCCTCGGCCGCGAAGCCCGGCGCGAAATACAGCTGCGGCGGCTTGCCGTCTTCCAGCAGCGAGACGCAGCCCAGGGACGTCTGATGAAAGTGGCAGAGGACCTCGAGGATCTCCCGCAACTGTTGCGACAGCGAGGGCAATTGCAGCAGGCGATGATTGAGCCGTTGCAGGACCTCCAGATCGGCGACCTGCAGCTGCAGCTGTTCCTGACTCAGCTGCAGGCCCCGCAGGTAGTCGTCACGCTCCTCTTCCAGCAGCCGGCGGGCGTCGGCTGCGGCCAGCAGGGCTTCGCCGACCTGGCGGATCTCCAGGACGTCACTGTCCGGCAGCACGGGTGGCTGGCGCTGGCCCAGCGCCTGGGCGGCGGCCTGCAGCGCCTGTACCGGCTGGCTGATGCGCCGCGACAGCAGCAGGGCCATCGCCCAGGCGAAAGCCACCGACAGCACCAGGCCACCGCCATAGAGGGCGAAGGAGCGATTGGCGGCCGCGGTCACCTCTTCGGTGGGGATGGCGGTGGTCACGGTCCAGCCGGAATCGGGCAGGCGCACGAAGGCGGTATAGACCTGGCGGCCTTCGCGGGTACGGGCGGTGCCGACGCCTTCCTCGCCCGGTTGCATCAGGATCGCCGCCAGGCCTGGCAGGGCGGGCTCGCCCAGGCTTTCCTCATGCAGACTGGTACGGGCAATGCGCAGGCCATGGCGATCGAATACCGAGCCCACCCAGTCCTTGGGCAGGGCGCGGGCCAGACGCGCCGCGCGGATGCTTTCCGGTGTCATCACCGCGGTCAACACGAAGCTCAGCCTACCCTCGCGCTGCACCGGCACCCTTACCGGGAAGGCCAGCTGGCCGGAGGGCCCCTTGCCCAGCTGACCGATGACCGGGCGACGTCGGGCGACCACCTCGGCGAAGCTTTCCGGCTCGGCCAGCGAGCCCGCGGGTTGACGCTGTTGCGTCGAGATGCGCCGGACCACCTGGCCATCCGGTGTGGCGAGCAGCACCGAGCGCCATCCCGGCGCCAGCGGCAGGACCCGCTCGACCAGGGTGGCGAAGCCCTCCAGGTCGCCCGCCGCCAGCAGGGGCGACTCGGCCAGGGCCTGGAGGATGGTTACCGAACGGCGCAGTTCGCTCTCGATGGTGGTGGCGGCCTGGCGGCTGGATTCCAGCGCCCGCTGTTCAGCTTCATGCTGCTGGTGATGGACGAGCAGCCACAGCCCCAGCCCGGCAATCAGCGCCAGGGGCACGATCCCGGCGAAGGCGATGGCCAGCAGGCGGTTGCGCAGCGGGACCAGGTGCGCAGGGCGGGACTTGATAGGCGACATGGGCATTTCGATGGTGGAGAAGGCTCATTCTAGCCTGAGTTAGAGTGGTCCTTTGCCAGGCTTGAGCTCCCGTCGTCGGGCCGGTGCATATCGCTGCAGGCCGCGCCAGCTCTAGCCTGCAGCTTATCGAGGGGGTGCCGCTGATCGGCGATGGGTGGCTATTCAGTCAAGGGACGGTGACGCCGAACAGAAGGAGGTGAATCTGCCCTGTCTGCCCGGAGTCATTCCATGCGTACCCTGAGATTGTCGGCCCGTTCGGCCGTGTGTTTTGCCGCCGTCACCCTGTTGCTGCTGGTCCTGGCGGTCACCTCGGCCGTCGGCCTTAATTCGCTCTATAAAGCGGAGCAGGACGTCGAGACCAATTGGATGGCCAGCATCGCCCAGACCGCCAAGATGGATACCCTGGTGCTCCGTCTGCGCCTGGAGACCTTGCGCATGGTGGCCTCGGAGGACGACCAGATGAAGCAGACCGCCGCGGCGACCATCGCCCAGACGCGCGGCCAGCTGCAGAAGGAGGTGGCGGCCTATCAGGCCCTGGTCGCTTCGCCTGAGGAGCAGCGGTTGGCCGATGCCGTGTCCGCCGGCGTCAAGGCCTACGACGCCCGGCTCGACGAGATCGTTGCCATCGCCCGGACGCGTCCGGCCAGCGAAGGGACCGCCTACGTCAACGCCAACATCCGTCCGCTGACCAACGACCTGCAGGAGAAGATCGTCGCCCTGGGTGACTTCAACCAACGCGGCGCCAAGCAGGCGGGCGAGCTGGCCAACCAGACCTATAGCCGTAACCTCTGGCTGCTCGGGGTCATCTCCGCCGTGGCCGTGGTCCTTACCGTGGTGCTGGCCGTGCTCTATACCCGCAGCATCCTGCAGCCGCTGCGCCAGGTGCTGGACATCAACAAGCGCATTGCCGAAGGCGATCTGCGGGTGTCGGTTGTGGCAGAGGGTCGCGACGAGATGGCCGACCTGATGCGGGCCACGGTGCAGATGCAGCAGACCCTGCGCGACACCGTCAGCCACATCGGCGAAGCCTCGACCCAGCTGGCGTCCGCCGCCGAAGAGATGAATGCCGTGACCGAAGAAGCCAGCCGTGGCCTGCAACGCCAGAACGGCGAGGTGGAACAGGCTGCCGCGGCGGTCAACGAGATGACCGCCGCCGTGGAGGAGGTGGCGCGTAACGCCGCCTCGGCCTCGACCTCGGCGCAGCAATCCGAGCGCTCCACCGGCCTGGGCGCGGCCCGCGTCACCGAGACCGTCAATGCCATCAACTCCCTGACCAGCACCGTGTCCCACACCAGCGAGCAGATCGTCGCTCTGGCCGGACAGGCGCAAGGCATCGCCACCGTGGTCGATGTCATCCGTGGCATCGCCGAGCAGACCAACCTGCTGGCGCTGAACGCCGCCATCGAAGCCGCCCGGGCCGGTGAACAGGGTCGCGGCTTCGCCGTGGTCGCCGACGAGGTGCGCGCCCTGGCCCACCGAACCCAGGAATCCACCCGCGAGATCGAGCAGATGATCGGCGGCATCCAGAGCGGTTCGGAAGGCGCCGTGCAGGCCATGCAACGCAGCCGCGACGAGGCCACCGCCACCCTGAAGATCGCCCACGAAGCCGGTGCCGCCCTGGAGGAGATCGCCCGCTCCATCACCGAGATCAACGAGCGCAATTTCCTCATCGCCACGGCTTCGGAAGAGCAGGCCCAGGTCGCCCGGTCGGTGGACCAGAATCTGGTCAGCATCCGCGATCTGTCGATCCAGACCTCGGCCGGTGCCCACCAGACCGCCGCGGCCGCCCATGAGGTCTCGCGCCTGGCGGTGGACATGAATCGCCTGGTCGGTCGCTTCTCGGTCTGATCCAGCTGAACGCCTGGAAAGGCCCTGCCGAGAGCCCCTCGGCAGGGCCTTTTCGTTTCCAGTCTCCCGGCAGGCCGGTATGGCGGGACCAGCGGCGGGAACCGGTCCGGGGTGCCAGGGGGTCTGCAGCGAAAGATCCCAGGAGAGACGGCCATGTACCTCATCCAGTTGCTGCTACCCCTGAACGACAACGACGGCCAGCGCCTGCCCGGGGCGCTGTTCCAGGAGGTCCGTGAGGAACTGGTGGCGCGCTTCGGCGGGCTGACCGCCTTCAGCCGGGCGCCGGTGGAGGGCCTGTGCCAGGACGAGGCGGAGCGCGTCGAGGACGACGAGTTGCTGGTCTACGAGGTCATGACCGAAGCCCTGGACAGGGCCTGGTGGGCGGACTATCGGCGCCGGCTGGAAGCGGCCTTTCGCCAGCGCGAGATCCTGATCCGCGCTCAGCCGACCGAACGCCTCTAGGCCTCGGCCAGCACCACCCGCGCCCGGCCGGCGCGCTTGACCTGGTACAGGGCGCCGTCGGCGCGGCGGATCAGTTCATGGACATTGAGGCTGCCATCGGTGCAATGGGCGATGCCGATGGAGGAGGTGGTCTCGAGGCTGATGCCCTGCAGCTGCCAGGGTCGCTGCAGGGCACTGCACAGGCGCTCGGCCAGGGCCAGGGCCGCATCGGCGGAGGTCTCGCGCAGGAAGACGATGAATTCGTCGCCGCCGATCCGGCCGAGCAGATCCCCGGCCCGCAGGCAGGCGCTGACCCGGGCGACGAAGGCCACCAGCAGCAGATCGCCGAATTCGTGGCCGAATTCGTCATTGATGGCCTTGAAGCGGTCGAGGTCCAGATAGAACAGGGCGCAGGGCAGGTGGCCAGCAGCGCCAGCCCGGTAATGGGCGATCTGGTCGAGGATGCTGCGGCGGTTGGCGATGCCGGTCAGGGCGTCCAGGTAGGCCAGTGACCGGAAGCGCCTTTCGCTTTCCTGCAAGGCGGTCTCGGCCAGTTTGCGTTCGGTGACGTTGCGACTGACGATGGTCAGCAGCCGCCGTCCACCCTGGGCATCGAAGTGCGGGGTCTTGACCACTTCCCAGGTGTTGATGCGGCCGTCCGGGCCCAGGAAGGACTTTTCGATCTGGGTGGGCGCGCCGTTCTGCCAGGCCTGCTCGTCGGTGTCGATGTTGTAGCGGAAGGCTTCGGCATGGGTCGGAAACAGCTCGATCAACTCGACATCGGTGATGCCCACATAGTCGAAGCCGACCATGGCATAGGCTTCGAGCACGATGCGATTGACGAATAGCCAGCGCCCCTGGCCGTCCTTGGCGACGATGAACTCCTGGATCGAATCGAGGAGGGTGCGCAGATCGACGTCGGAATCGGCGGGGGACATGGGCAGGGCCTGGCGGTCGCATGGGTTTCCAGGCTATCGGCCTGTCAGGGTGGGAAATGAGGTCCCTCGTCGGGTCACCCGTCGCCTGGCCAGGAAGGTGGCAACAGGCGAAGCGGCGGGGACCGGCCGCCGACGAACGGCAGTGTTCCCGAGCCTGCGCCTTTGACGGCCACAAGCGAGGCGGCACGCTACAGCGCGGGTTCGGTCAGGAACCTAGGTCTGTCCCATGGGCCGAATGAGTTATTCATCAGCTGCCAGATGTGCCCCTCATGCAGACCACGACAAGAGCCGTTACCGGCCAGCACGCCGCCTCGAACCCGGTCACTCTCGAACCCGCCAAGGCGCTCTACCAGGCGTTGCTGGTAGACCACCCGGGTGCCCAGGCGCAGGAGCGGGCGCGTCTCTTTCTCGACGACCAGCTGCAGGCGGTAGCCGGTATGACCGCCGACCTGCCGGAAGACTCCGACGGCCTGGAGGCCTGGGTGCTGGAGAACAACGCCCGGGTCGGCGCCCAGTACCGCGACTACCTGGCCGCACGCAAGGCCGGGGCGCCGCGCCGCTATTTCGGCAGCAAGGCCCATGCGCTGTATTTCCTGCGCGGCGTGGCGCCGACCAAACTGGTGGATGGCGCCTGGCTCTATGGCACCCTGGCCCACTGGGACGACCTGCGCTATCGCGCCGCCATCCAGATCTACCTCGAAGAACTGGGCGACGGCCAACCGGACAAGAATCACGTGGTGCTCTATCGCAAGCTGCTGGCCAGCCACAGCTGCGAGGACTTCGCCGACCTGAGCGACGACCACTATGTGCAGGGCGCCATCCAGCTGGCCCTGGCCCATAACGCCGATCACTACCTGCCCGAGGTGCTGGGTTTCAACCTGGGCTACGAGCAACTGCCGCTGCACCTGTTGATCACCTCTTACGAGCTCAACGAACTGGGCATCGACCCCTATTACTTCACCCTGCACGTGACCGTCGACAACGCCGGCACCGGCCATGCGCGCAAGGCCCTGCAGGCGGTGCACGACGCCATGCCCGCCGAAGGCCGCGCGGCCTTCTACCAGCGCGTGGTGCAGGGTTATCTGCTCAACGAACTGGGCGCCAGCACCACCTCGGTGATCGCCGGCTTCGAACTGGAGCAGGCGGTGATCGAGGTGCTGGCGGAAAAGAGCAGCGTCGGCCGCTATGTGCATTCCGACTATTGCCGCATCGGCGGACGCAGCGTCAGCGACTGGCTATACGATCCGTCGCAGATTCCGGACTTCCTCCAGGTGATGCAGGAACAGGGCTGGATCAAACGCCACGAGGACCCCACCAACAGCCGCTTCTGGCGGCTGATCCAGGGCGAACGCGCGGAGATGTTCGGCGTCTTCACCGCCTACGAGCAGCAACTGATCCACGACTGGATCGCCGGCGATTTCGTGCACAACGGCGCCCGCAAGCAGGCCACTGGCGAGCGGGTGGCGGTGCTGCCGCGCCGCGAGGTGAGCTTTCGCGCCCGCCAGCGCCAGCAGGAACGCCTGTGCCCGGCGCTGGAAGCGGAGCAGGGCGGGGCGGCCAATGCGAGCAGGGCCCAGAGCAGCGATTTCGACAGCGAGGAGGCTGCACTGGAGCAACGGCTGGCGAGCCAGCCCAGTCGCGCCGCCGCCATGGCGCTGCTGGTCGAGCAGCTGTCGCCGGCGCGCCATCACAGCCGCGCCGGCCTGCTGGCGACGCGGCTGTTCGTCTCGCTGTTGGGCTGACGCCCAGGCCAGGACCCGCGAGGGTCCTTTTTTCATTTCGATTGCCACCTAAGGACCTGCCCGTGACGGCCATGGAACACCCCGAACACCCCGCGACGACCCCGGACCCGACCAAGGCGCTGGAGCTGCTAGTCGAGACGCTGCGTGCAGCCGACTATCACTTCATCACCCCGACCCCGGCCTCTCACGCCCGGGTCAATGCCCGACCCGGCAATGCCTGGGCGCGGGATCTGCAAGGCGTCTTCGGCTGGAGCCGGCCGTTTTCCCGCGAGGTGCTGCCGGAGTCCCTCATCGACGCCCTGGCCGCGGCCGAGCTGCTGACCCCGGTGCCCGGCGGCTGGCGCAGTCGGGTGCGGGTATCGAGCCTGGGCGATCAGCTGTTCGTGCATTCCGCCTATCCCACCGAAGAAGCCGATGCGGTGTTCTTCGGCCCCGACACCTATCGCTATGCCAATGCCCTGGAAGCCCAGTTGCGCTTCGAGACCGGAACCATCCGCCGGGCGGTGGACATCGGCAGTGGCGCCGGTCCCGGTGCCATCCTGGTCGCCCTGGCGCGGCCTGATGCCGAGGTGCTGGCGGTGGACATCAACCAGCGCGCCCTGGCACTGACCCGGGTCAATGCCGCGCTGGCCGGAGCCGACAATCTGCAAGCGCGCTACAGCAACCTGCTCAAGGACGTGGACGGAGACTTCGACTTCATCCTGTCCAATCCGCCCTATCTGGTCGATCCGGGCGAGCGCGCCTATCGTCATGGCGGCGGCGCGCTGGGCGCTGGCCTGTCGATGGCCATCCTCGACACGGCGCTGGAGCGCCTGGCCCCGGGTGGCACCCTGCTGCTCTATACCGGCGTGGCCATGGTCGAGGGGCGCGATCCCTTCCTGGAAGAGGTCCGCACGCGCCTGGCCGACCAGGACGTGGCCTGGCGCTATCGCGAGCTGGACCCAGATGTCTTCGGTGAAGAGCTGGAGACGGGGGTCTATGCCCATACCGATCGCATCGCCGCCGTGGTTCTTACCGTGACCCGACCGCGCTGAGGCCCCCCGCCAGCGGCTACACTGGCGGGCGCCCTCATCACCCGCCGTATCCCGGAGTCCGCCATGCAACTGCTGCTGAACCAGACCTCGCCCTATGCCCGCGCTGCGCGCGTCACCGCCCTCGAAGCCGGCTTCGGCGAGCGACTGACACTGGTGTGGAGCGATCCCTGGAACGACGATCCGACCTTGCTGGCAGCCAACCCGGGCAACAAGGTCCCGGTCCTGATCACCGACGATGGCATTGCCCTCAGCGAGACCCTGCTGATCTGTGCCCATCTGCACCAGTTGGGTGGCGGCAGTCCGCTCGCGGCCGAACGCCTGCAACTGGCCGGCCTGGGCCAGGGCCTGATCGACGCCGCCTTCGGCACGGTGATCGCCCGCAAGCATGGCGGGTCGGCCCAGGATGACTCGGTGCTGGGTGCCCGCCGACTGGCGGCCATCGACCGGCTGCTGGCGCGCTTGGCGGAGACGTCCACGCTGGATGCACAGGACCTCGATTTCAGCCACTACCTGGTGGCCGTCGGCCTGGACTACCTGAGCTTTCGCCTGCCGGAGATCGACTGGTCCGCGCACGGACGGCTGGTGGCCTTCCACCAGCGCCTCACCGCACGCCCGAGCTTTAGCGCGACGACCTTCCAGTAGGGCGAGAAGAAGCCCACGCGGCCGGCCGCGTGGGAAAGCCCTACAACTCGATCAGGATCTTCAACTGGGTCCCGGCCTTGTCCAGCAAGGCCTCGAAGCCCTGTTCCACCACGTCGTCCAGGGCGATATGGCGGGTCACCACCTTTTCCGCCGGCAGCTGGCCACTGGCGATCAGGGCCGCCACCTGGGGCCACATCAGTGTCGAGTAGCACCAGGAGCCGCGCAGGTCGACGTCCTTGTAGGTCAGGGTGAAGCCATCCAGCGCTGGCGGCTTGCCCTGCATTCCCACCTGCACCACCACGCCCTGGCGGCGCACCGCTTCCAGGCACAGCCCCAGCGGGGCCTCGGCGCCGACGCATTCGAAGGCCACGTCCACTCCGACGCCACCGGCGGTGTGGGCGCGCACCTCGCGTAGCACATCGGTGCTGCCGGGATTGAGGGTGATGAGGCCGTCCACCAGGCGCCGGGCCATTTCCAGGCGGTTGTCATTGAGGTCCACCAGGAAGATGCGGGTCGCTCCGGCGGCGCGGGCGGCCAGCACCTGTAGCTGGCCAATGGGCCCTGCGCCGGCCACCAGCACGCTGTCGCCCGGCTTCACCCCGCCCCTGTGGGTGGCGTAGACGGTCACCGCCGTGGGCTCGATCAGCGCCGCATGCTCGGTGCTGAGGTTGTCCGGCATGGGAATGGCGTTGTAGTCCTCCACCAGGGAGTACTCGGCCATGCCGCCCCAGGGGTGTGACAGGCCGATGATGGCCAGTTGTTCGCTAAGCTGGTACTGGCCGCGACGACCGTAGTAGTCGTCCCGCGGCGAGACCATGGGCTGGATGGACACCCGGTCGCCGGGTTTCACCGCGGTCACCTGGCTGCCCACGGCCTCCACCACGCCCGAATACTCGTGGCCGAGGATCTGCGGCACCTGGCCGCCGGTGTAGCTGTGCGGCGCGGTGGGAATGAAGATAGGCCCGCCCAGGTATTCGTGCAGGTCGGTGCCGCAGATGCCGCAGAACTGGTTCCTGACCAGCACCTGGGTGGGGCCCGGCGCGCCGGGTGGCGGGACGTCTTCCACCCGGATGTCGCGGGCGGCATGGAAACGGGCTGCTTTCATGACGAGGCTCCTTTAGTGTTCGCAACGGGGCAGAAAGGCCTGGATCAGGGCGTTGACCCGGTCGGCGGCTTCCATCTGCACCATATGGCCCTGGCCCTCCAGGATCTCGACCTGGACGGCCGCGGGCAGGCCATCGGCATGCTGGACCGGAATGATGGCGTCGGCCTTGCCCCAGATCAGCAGCGCGGGAATTTCACCGCCCAGTACCTGGCGCATTACCTGGGCCTGCTGGCCATTGGGGAAGAGGTTGCCCGCCAGCTGGTGCAGCGCCTGGTCCACGCCTTCCAAGCGCTTGTACTTCAGCAGGTCCTCCAGCAACGGCCGGGTGACCAGGCCCGGATCGCTGAACAACAGGCTGACCGGGCCCTTTAGCTGGTTGCGGCTGGTGGCGGCGACGAAGCCTTCGAGGTAGTCACCGTTGATCTCCGCACCCAGCCCGGCACTGCCGATCAGCACCAGGCCGGCGACCCGCTGGGGCGCCGCCTGCGCCAGGTGCAGGGCCACGGCGCCCCCCATGGAGTGGCCGACCAGTACGGCGCGGGGGATGTCCAGGTGGTCGAGCAGCGCCAGCACCGCGGCGCCCAGCTCGGCGAGGTCGCCCGTGGCCAGCGTCTTGCCGGACTGGCCATGGCCGGGCAGGTCCAGGGCGATCACCCGGCGCTCGGCGGCCAGGGCTTCGTGGTTGAACAGCCAGTTGTCCAGATCACCGGAGAAGCCGTGGATCAGCACCACGGGCAGGCCGCCTTCACCGCGCTCCAGGTAGCGTAGCGGGCGACCATCGAGCTCGATGCGTTGGGCCTGGGGGCCGGCCTCGGCGGCGTCTTCGCCACCGGGCACGAAGTCTTCCTCGAACCGTGCGATCACGGCGTCGATCTCTTCGTCGCTGGCCTCGCCTTCCACCACGATGGCCAGCAGGGCGCCCACCGCCAGGGTCTCGTCCTCGCGCGCCAGGCAGCGGCGCAGGGTGCCGGAGAAGGGCGCCTCGACGCTGCTGCTGATCTTGTCGGTCTCGACGTCGAGCACCTCGTCGCCCTTGGCGATGGGGTCGCCTTCGGCCTTGAGCCAGGCGTTGACCCGGCCCTCGCTCATGGACAGCCCCCACTTGGGCATGGTCAGGGTATGGATCTGGCTCATGCGGCCTGCCTCCCTTGGGTGATCTTCAGCACGGCGCGCTCGATCTTGGCCGCGTCGGGGATATAGAGGTCTTCCAGGGCGTCGGAGAAAGGCACCGGAGTGTGCGGCGCGGTCACCAGCTGCACCGGGGCGCGCAGGTCGTCGAAGGCCTGTTCGGCGAGCAGGGCGGCGATGTCGGTGGCCACCGAGCAGCGCGGATTGGCTTCGTCGATGACCACCGCGCGACCGGTCTTTTCCACGCTTTCCAGGATGCTGTCGCGATCCAGCGGGCTGGTGGTGCGCAGGTCGAGCACCTCGCAGGACACGCCGTGGCGCGCCAGGTTGGCGGCGGCGTCCATGGCCAGGTGCACCATCCGGCCATAGGTGATGAGGCTGACGTCGTCGCCCTCGCGCAGGAAGCTGGCCTCGCCGAAGGGGATGGCATAGGACTCTTCCGGCACCTCGCCCTGCATGCCATAGAGCAGCTTGTGCTCGCAGAAGATCACCGGGTCGTTGTCGCGGATGGCCTGGATCAGCAGGCCCTTGGCGTCGTAGGGGGTGGCCGGGCAGACCACCTTGAGCCCGGGGATGTGGGTCCACCAGGAGGTGAGCATCTGCGAATGCTGGGCCGCGGCCCGCAGGCCCGCGCCGACCATGGTCCGCAGGACCAGGGGGGTGACCGCCTTGCCGCCGAACATGTAGCGGAATTTGGCCGCCTGGTTGAGGATCTGGTCCAGGCAGCAGCCGGCGAAGTCGACGAACATCAGTTCGCACACCGGGCGGGTGCCACGGGCGGCGGCGCCCACCGCCGCGCCGACATAGCCGATCTCCGACAGCGGGGTGTCCAGCACCCGCCCGGGAAACTTGTGATAGAGACCCTTGGTGACGCCGAGCACGCCGCCCCAGGCGTCCTGTTCGCCGGGTGCCCCGGCGCCGCCGGCGTTATCCTCGCCCATGAGGAAGACGGTGGGATCGCGGCGCATCTCCTGTTCCAGGGCTTCGTTGATGGCTTGCTGGTAGCTGATCTTTCTGGCCATGGTGGCGCTCCTTGTTGTTTTCCGATCAGGCGTAGGTGACGTAGACGTCGGTGAGCAGGTCTTCCGGGCCGGGCTTGGGATCGGCCTTGGCCTTGCGCACGGCGTCCTCGATGAGCTGCTCCACTTCTTGGTCGATGCTGTCGAGCAGGGCGGGCTGCAGCTGGCCGGAGCGCGTCACCCGCTCGCGGAATTGCATGAGGCAGTCGCGCTGCTCGCGGGCCTGCTTGACCTCATTGGGATCGCGATAGGTCTGGGCGTCGCCTTCGAAGTGGCCGAAGTAGCGGGTGAACTTCACCTCGATCAGCGAGGGGCCTTCGCCGGCCCGGGCGCGGGCCACGGCTGCCGCGGCGGCTTCATGGACGGCGAAGAAGTCGAAGCCGTCCACCGTCACCCCGGGCATGCCGAAGCCGGCGGCGCGGTCGGCGATGTGGTCGCAGGCCACCGACCAGTTGGAGGCGGTGGCCTCGGCATAGCCGTTGTTCTCGGCGACGAAGATGCAGGGGAGATTCCACACCGAGGCCAGGTTCATGGCCTCGAACACCGCGCCCTCGTTGGAGCCGCCATCACCGAAGAAGGCCACGGCCACGGCGTCGCTGCCCTTGAGCTTGGCCGCCAGGGCGGCGCCGGCGGCCAGGGGCGCGCCGGCGCCGACGATGCCATTGGCGCCGAGCATGCCCTTTTCCAGATCGGCGATGTGCATGGAGCCGCCCTTGCCCTGGCAGACCCCGGTCTTCTTGCCATAGATCTCGGCCATCATGCCGTAGACGTCCACGCCCTTGGCGATGCAGTGGCCATGGCCACGGTGGGTGGAGGCGATGCTGTCCTCGTGGCCCAGGTGCGCCATGACGCCGGCGGCCGAGGCTTCCTCACCGGCATAGAGGTGGACGAAGCCGGGAATCTCGCCGGTGGCGAATTCCACGTGCAGCCGCTCCTCGAAGGCGCGGATGGTGCGCATCACCCGGTAGGCATGGCTCAGGTTTTCGACGCTTGGGGTCTCGCTCATCTTATTGTTCTCCAGGATTGCCGAGGGCCGACGTGGGCCGGCGGCGGACCAGCAGGCGCTGCTGCGCCGCCAGCTCCAGCACCCGCTCCACGTCGATGCTCAGGGGGCCGTCGAGGTCCAGCGTCACCTGCGGACGCGCCTCGGGGCCGAATTCGATTTCCCGCTCGCCGTCCAGCGCCAGGGTGCCGGCGGCCAGCGACAGGGTGCGTGGCTCGCCTGGCAGCAGCAGGCCGCTGGCGGCGATCCCGGCCTGGGCCAGCACGCCGGGGGAGAGGGGGACGGTCAGTTGCGCCGGCGCCTCGGGCTGCAGCCGCACCCAGCCGCCATGGGGGGCGCTGCGGGCGACCGGATGCCAGAGGCCGCAGAGGGCCGACAGGCCGATGGCCCAAGGCTCGGCGAAGGTGGTGAAGACCTCGGCCAGATCCTCCACCCGGGTCACCGCCCGGGCGCCGAGATAGGCCTGGCGACAGACCGCCACGTCCACCAGCGCCCAGTCACGGATGCCGCGCTCCGGCACCTCCACCCGCAGTCGCTTGTTGCGCCGCAGCGCCAGCGCCGGATCGACCCGACCACTCGCCACCAGGCCGCCGGCCAGGCCCGCGCTGGTGGCCTCGCGCAATTCGGGAAAGGCGTTGTTGGTGCCGGTGGAAAGGGTCAAGAGCGGCAGGTCGCCCACCTCGGCGGCCACCGCCTTGTGGGTGCCGTCGCCGCCGAGCACGGCGATCACCGCCGCGCCCTGGGCCAGCAACAGCCGCGCGGCGCGGCGGGTGTCGTCCACGGTCTGGGTCAGCGGCAGATTGAGAAACACCAGCTCCGGCCAGCGCTGCTCGCGGGCCTGGCGACTGCCGCTGGCCTTGAGCACGGCGGCGGCGATACCGGTCATGTCCGGCGGCAGCAGTACCCGCTCCACCCCGGTGGCACCAAAGGCCGCCAGCAGGCGCATCACCACCCCGGCCTTGTCGGTGCTGGAGGTGAGGGCGGCATTGCCGGTCAGCCGGCGCAGGTCACGCCCCGAGGCGGGGTTGGGCAGGATGCCGACGGTTATGGGCATGGCTGACTCCCGAGGCCTGGACCATCGGTCAGGGCAGCCGTGCGGCGATGCCGGGGTGCGCTCATGGGTCTGGCCCTCTTGTCGTTGTCTTGGGAGCGTCGCAGAGCCCTGAGCAAGGCGGGTGCCAGGTCGCTATAGTTTCGCTGCAGGCCAGGCTGGGTGCGGCTTTGCGGGGGATGGCCAGGTCCGGCGGGAAGGCCGCGTCGCGCCGGGGCGTCTCAGGGCTGCGACGGCAGGGCGAGACGCTGAGACGATTCGTCTCAGGCCGCGGCGGACTTGAAGGCCGGGGCCAGGGGGCGCTAAATGAAGGGCAGAACAATGACCGGCCTTCCATGCCATGACCGGAATTCAGGGAGAGACGCCCATGTTGTCTACCCAGGCCCGCTATCACGCCCGCGCCATCGACCAGGCCCTGCGCGCGCCCTTGCGCACGGCCAGTCCGCCCGGGCGCATCCTCGATTCCTGGCGTCGTTCCTTCGAGCAGTATCAACTCGACCCGGGCAGCCTGCGCGGTCCGCGCATCCTCTCGCGCTACGAATTGCGCCAGCACCAGCAGGCGGCGGAAGACTTCCTGCGCGTCGCCGACGGCGAACTGGGCGCCCTGCATGCGCGGGTCGAGGCGGCCGACTACTGCGTGCTGCTGGCCGACGCCCAGGGCCATACCCTGGATTACCGGGTCAGCGATCGGCTGGACGACGAATGCCGCCGCGCCGGGCTCTACCTGGGCACCTGCTGGTCCGAGCAGGAGGAGGGCACCTGCGGGGTCGCCGCGGTGCTCACCGACCGGGCGCCGGTGACGGTGCACAAGGCCGATCACTTCCGCGTGGCCTTTACCGGCCTGACCTGCACCGCCGCGCCGGTGTTCGCGCCGAGCGGCGAGTTGCTCGGGGTACTGGACGTCTCGGCGCCGCGTTCGCCGGACGACCGCCGCAGCCAGCTGCTGATCCAGCAGTTCACCCGCGACAGCGCCCAGCGCATCGAGAATGCCTACTTCATGCACAGCGCCCGGGGTGACTGGGTGCTCTGCGGCCATGCCCAGGCCAGCTATCTCGACACCCAGCCGGAATTGCTGCTGGCCTGGGATCAGAGCGGACGCCTGACCGGTCTGAATCGCCCAGCCCGGCAACTCTGCCTCGCTCAGCTGGGCTATCTGCCGCAGCGCCTGGACGAGCTCTTCGGTCGCGATGCCCCGGCGCGGTTGCAGGAGGACCATGGCGAACCCCTGCGCCTGGGCGATGCGCATTTCCACGCCCGGGTACGGGCGCCGCGTCAGCGTCTTGGGATGGTGATCCCGCTGGTTCGCGAGCCGCGTGCGGCGGACCCCGAGGAAGAGCCCCGGGTCAGCCAGGCGCTCGCGACCGCCCTGCGGCTCTATCGCCATGGCCTGCCGATCCTGGTGACCGGCGAGACCGGCACCGGCAAGGAGGTCTTTGCCCGCGGCCTGCACCAGGGTGGCGATCGTGCCGGGCGGCCCTTCGTCGCCCTCAATTGCGCGGCGCTGCCGGAAAGCCTGATCGAGAGCGAATTGTTCGGCCATGCCGCGGGGGCCTTTACCGGCGCCCAGCGCCAGGGTCGCGATGGTCTGATCGTGGCGGCCGATGGCGGCACCCTGTTTCTCGACGAGATCGGCGACATGCCCCTGGCGCTGCAGACCCGGCTGCTGCGGGTGCTGGCCGAAGGCGAGGTGCTGCCGGTGGGCAGCGCCCAGCCGCGGCGAGTGGATGTGCGGCTGGTCTGCGCCACCCACCGCGACCTCCAGGTGCAGGTCGCCGCCGGGCTGTTTCGCGAAGACCTGCTCTATCGCCTCAATGGTGCCGTCTTCCAGCTGCCACCGCTGCGCACGCGTGCCGACCGCCTGGCGCTGGCGCGGCGGCTGCTCGAAGAAGAGTGCGGCAAGCGTCCGGCGCCAGAGCTGGCGCCCCAGGTGCAGGAGGCCATCCTGGCCCATGACTGGCCGGGCAATGTGCGCGAATTGCGCAATGTGCTGCGCTACGCCTGCGCCCTGTGCGATGGCGCCCTTATCACCCTCGATCATCTGCCGGTCAGTCTGCGGATGGGTGACGCGCCGGCCGCCGAGCCGCCACCCGAGATCGACAGCCCCGAGCGGCGGGCGATCCTGGCGGCCCTTGTCCGCCATCGCTGGAAGGCGATTCCGACCGCCCGGGCGCTGGGGATGTCCCGGGCCACCCTCTACCGGCGGCTCAAGTTGCACGGCATCGCGATGCCGCATCGCCAGTCCGAGGACTGAGGCGTTCCGCCGAACGGTCATGGCCAGCAGGGGCTGCCCTGGCACGGTGGTTACCGCAGACAACCGAAACGGCGGGCGCCGGCATCGCTGGCCCCGGTCGTCTCGCTGCGGGACGTCAGCGCGGTCGCCCAGGAGTCACACCTCAGACACAGACCCTGAGGAAGCCCCCCTGATGCGTACCCTGCCGCTGTTGCTTGCCCTGCCTGCCGCCCTGGCTCTGCTGAATCGCACCTCGTCCCGGCGTTCGCCGCAGATCGATCACCAGCAGCTGAATGGCCGGACTATCGTCGTGACCGGCGCCTCCAGTGGCGTCGGCCGCGGCGTGGCCCTGGCGCTGGCCCGGCACGGTGCCAACCTGGTGCTGGCCGCGCGGCGCAGCGAGGCGCTGGAAGCCCTGGCGGTCGAGGTCCAGGCCTTGGGCGTGGCCGCCCTGGCAGTGCCCACCGACGTGGCCGACGTGGCGCAGATGACCGCCCTGGCCGAGCAGGCCGAGCAGCGCTTCGGCCGCATCGACGGCTGGATCAACAATGCCGGCGTGGTCGCGGTCGGGCGTTTCGAAGAGGTGCCCCTGGAAGACCACCTGCGCCTACTGGATACCAATGTGAAGGGTGTGGTGATAGGTACCCACCTGGCCCTGCAGCGTTTCCGCCGCCAGGGCTACGGCCGGCTGGTCAACGTGGCCTCGGTGGACGGCGAGATTCCCCACGCCTACCAGGCGTCCTATTCGGCATCCAAGGCCGCGGTGCTCAGTCTCGGTCGGGTGCTGCAGCAGGAATTGCGCCGTGGCCGCCAGCCGAACATCCAGTTGTCGACGGTGCTGCCCTGGGCGCTGGATACGCCGATCTGGGGCCATGCCGCCACCTACACCGGCCACCGCGCCGACCTGCCCACCAAGGATTCGCCGGACAAGGCGGTGCAGGCCATCGTCGGCGCGCTGCTGCAGCCACAAAAGGAAATCACCGTGGGCTACAAGGCCAAGCTGGCCTACTGGGGGCATCGCCTGGCGCCGGAGCTCAACGAGCGCTTCACCGCGGCCGCGGTCCAGCGCGCCGAGATCGACTGGAATCCGGCCAAGGCCGCCACCTCGGGCAATCTGCAGCAGCCCGATCAGGCGGGACGGACTATCCGGGGTTCGAATTTCTAAGGCATGGACGTCCCAGCTAGTGCCAGGACGCGCTATGTGCTCCGGTACGCGCTTCGGGACCGGTGATGGTCAGCGAGGGTAGCGCGCCAGGGTATAGGGCGGTCTGGAGTGTCTGGGCCAGGATAGCCCGGGTGCAGAGCAGGGCGGTCGGAGCAGCGCCTTGCAGGCGGGTGGCGAGCTCGGGCCAGCACAGGATGGCTGCCGGATCGAGCTCCAGGCAGGGCAGCAGGGGCAACCCCTCCGCCAGCATGATCTGACTGTGAGCCTGCAAGTCGGCGATTGGCGGCTCCCCGGCGGTGACCAGCAGGATTCGCCGATGCCCGAGCACGATCAGCCGCTGGGTGGCCAGCGCGATGCACTGGCCGTGCGCCTCGGCGGAGCGGCAGTGGTCAAGGTCGTTAGCCAGCGCCAGCCTTTGCGATGGCGTGGCGAAAGGATCGAGCGGACGGATGGCGGGACGAGTATCCATGGATGGGCCTCTGCCACGGCGTGGTGGTCAAGAGGTCCAGCGTGCCGGTAGTGGATGGCAGCTTCGTGACAGCCTCGCATCCGTTGATGCCCCCGTGCCCAAGTGAACGGAGGGCACTTCCCGTCGGCGGACAGGTCCCGAGTAGAGGCCTTGCGTTCTCCACCGAGGCGGCTAGCCTGAACAGGGTGACGTTCCTCCGGGAGCCCTGCTGATGGACAGGTTGCATGAACGCTTGGCCCAACTCGATCCGCCCGTGCGCCACGAGCTGGAGCGGCGTAGCGACGGCTTGCTGATCACCCTCATCGAGGCCGATCACAATGTGCGGGTGTCGCGCCTGCTGAAGGCGGACGACATGCGTGAGGTGGAACAGGTCAATCTGATCCTGCTACACGCCATCAACGAACTCAGACGCAAGGGTGCCCAAGTGCCCCTCGACAAGGATACCGTTCTGCTGACGCGGCTGCCCTGCGCGGGGGTCGGTACTCCGGGTTGAGCGGCGTTTCTAGTCCTCCAGCTCCAGATCCAGCAGCGCCGCACCCAGGCCCTTGCCGTGGGCGTCCAGCGCCAGCGAGCGGGTGACGCCGCCGCGCAGGGCACCGGGCAGCACGAAGTTCAGCGCGCCCAGGGCCGGCAATTCGTAGCGGCGCACCGGCGCGGCATCGGCCGGGCGACTGTCGGCGAACCAGGCGGCGACCCGTTCCGCGGTAAGCGCCTGGCGCAGGCGGTCGAAGTCTTCGTGGCGATAGGCGATCACCGCCATGTTCGAAATGTCCCCCTTGTCGCCGGTACGGACGTGGGCGATCTCGCGCAATTTCATGGCAGCGTCTCCAGCTCCAGGGTAGGGGTGACGGCCGCACGCGGCCACAGCAGCGAGGCCACGGCGATCACCTCGCGGACCGCCTTGGTGGCGCCGCCGCCGCCGGCCGGACCATTGGTGTACAGGGTTTCCACCTCGTTGCCGATCTGCACCGCCGCCGCCCGGTTGGCGCAGCGGCCGACGACGCGCAGGCGCACCTCCCAGGGTTCGCCGCTGGCCCGGGCCGCTAAGGTGGCGCCGTGCAGGGCGTCGCAGCCGATCAGTTCGCAGCGCAGCTCTTCCACCGGTACCCCACAGAGTTGCAGGCGTTCGCGCACCACGTCAGCCGCCAGCCTGGCCCGGCCCACGGCGCCCGGGCCGGCGTAGGAGATCTGGCCTTCGCCATGCCAGCCGTCGCGATAGCCCACCGAGACCTTGAGCTGTTCCGGGCGCGGCTTGCCCCGGGCCCCGCTGACCGCGACCCGGTCGGGTGCGGACTGCTCCAGGGCGACGCCGGAAAAGTCGGCGGTCACGTCCGGCGTCAGGTAGGCCGCCGGGTCGTGGACCTCATAAAGCAATTGTTCGGTGCAGGTCGCCGGGGTCACGCAGCCGCCGGAGCCGGCGACCTTGGTCAGGGTCGCCTGGCCGTCGGCGTCCACCTCGGCCAGGGGAAAGCCCAGACGGGCGAGGTCGGGGACGTCCTTGTAGCCGGGATCGGCGAAGTAGCCGCCGGTGACCTGGCCGGCGCATTCCAGCAGATGGCCGACCAGGGTGCCGCGTCCGCGACGCTCCCAGTCATCTGCCGCCCAGCCGAATTCATGCACCAGCGGCGCCAGGAACAGCGAGGGATCGGCCACCCGCCCGGTGATGATGACATCGGCGTCCGCCTGCAGGGCCTGGACGATGCCTTCCACGCCCAGGTAGGCGTTGGCCGAGATCAATCGGTCGCCCAGTTCGGCCAGGGTCTGGCCGTTGTCCAGCCGGGCGTCGGCGGGCAACTGGGCCAGCACGTCGTCGCCGGCCACGGCGGCGATCTTCAGACCGGTTACGCCCAGCTCCCGCGCCAGGGCCGCGACCTTGCGCGCCGCGGCGGAGGGATGGGCGGCGCCCATGTTGGTGACTACCCGCAGGCGCGGCCGTCCGGCCTTATTCAGCAGCGGCAGGATACGGCGCATCCTGGCTTCCAGCAGCGGATCGAAACCGGCCTCGGGATCGGCCAGCCGCGCCTGTTGCGCCAGGGCGATGGTGCGTTCGGCCAGGCATTCGAAGACCAGGTAGTCGAGCCGGCCATGCTCGGCCAGTTCCACGGCGGGTTCGATGCGATCGCCGGAATAGCCGGCGCCGCAGCCGATGCGAAGAAGACGGCTCATCTAGAAGACTCCCAGGAGCAGGGCGGTCAGGGTCATCAGTACCGAGGCCGCGAACAGGAAGGGGATGGTGAAGCGCTGATGATCGGCCAGGTCCAGCTTGCACAGGCCCACCAGCAGGAAGGTCGCCGGGGTCAGGGGGCTGACCGGGAAGCCGGTGGTGTGCACCCCGAGCAGCGAGGCCTGGGCCACCTGCAGCGGATCGACTCCCAGGTTGCGGCCAACCTCGGCGATCACCGGCATGACGCCAAAGTAGAAGGAATCAGGATCGAACAGCAGGCTCAGCGGCATGGACAAAAAGCCAACCACCGCCGGGATCAGCTGGCCATGCCCGGCCGGGATGCCGGCCACCGCCACCTGGGCCATGGCCTTGAGCATGCCGCTGCCCTGCATGATGCCGGTGAAGACGCCGGCGGCAAAGAGGATGCTGGCCATGGTCAGGGCGGTCTTGGCGTGGGCGTCGATGCGCGCCTTCTGGGCGTCCACCGAGGGGTAGTTCAGACACAGCGCGGCCACGGTGCCGAGCATGAACATCACCACCGGATCGACCCAGCCGGCGATCATCACGCCCATCACCACCAGGGTCAGCAGCAGGTTGATCCAGAAGCGCTGCGGGCGACGCAGGGCACGCTCGGCGTCGCTGAGCACCCGCTCCGGCGCGGCACCGGCGCCACCGCCGGCCAGCCAGGGCGCCTGGCCGGCCAGGGTCAGGCGCTTCTCCTCGCGCCGCCCGAGCCACCAGGCGCTGGCGAAGACGAAGGCCAGGCCCACCAGCTGCACCGGGATCAGCGGCTGGAACAGATCGGCCACCGGCACGTGCAGGGCGGCCGACGAGCGCAGCACCGGCCCGGTCCAGGGCAGGAAGTTGACCCCGGCGGCCATGGCCGCCACGCAGGCGAGGATGCGCCGGTCCAGGCCCAGGCGGGTATAGAGCGGCAGCATGGCGGGAATGGTCACCAGGAAGGTCACCGCGCCGGAGCCGTCCAGGTGCACCAGCAGGGCGAGCAGGGCGCTACCGCAGACGATGCGCGTCGGCCGGGTGCCGACGGTGCGCAGGATGCGGTCGATGATGGGATCGAGCATCCCGGCGTCGGTCATGATGCCGAAGAACAGGATGGCGAAGACGAACATGCCGATCACCGGGGCGACACCCTTGATGCCGGCGATGATGAAGGCGCTGGTGCCCAGGCCGAAGCCACCGATCAGGGCCGCGGCGATGGGGATGACGATCAGGGCGACCAAGGGCGAGACGCGTTTGCTCATGACCGCGACGAGCAACGCGAGAATGGTGACGACACCGAGCAGGGCGAGCATGGCGGACTCCTTGGACCGTGGCGCGGCAGGCGGGCGCACGGGAGGTTTTGTTGTTGTGGGTCCAGTATTCGAAGACGTCCGATGTCCTGTAAATTGGAATCTTCCGAAGCAGCGTTCAGAAAAACAAAATGAAGAATCTGCTCCAGCACGTGCAGGCCTTTCTCGCCGTGGCCCGCCAGGGCTCCTTCGCCCGGGCGGCGGAGGAATTGCACCTGTCACCCCCGGCGCTCACCGTGCAGATCCAGCAACTCGAAGCCTGGCTGGAGGTGCAACTGCTGGAGCGCACCCCGCGGCGGGTCCAGCTGACCACCGCCGGGGAAGAATTGCGCGGCCCCCTGGAGCGCATCCTGGTGGACCTGGGCGATGTCCAGACCCACGCCCGGGACCTGGCCGGCCTGCGCCGCGGGCGGATCACCCTGGCGGCCTTGCCGTCCTTTTTCATGGGACCCTTTCCCGAGTTGCTGAAGACCTTCCAGGCGCGTCATCCGGCCATCGAGGTCCGCCTGCAGGACGTGGTGGCCGGCCGGGTCGAGGCGCTGGTCAGGGAAGGGCAGGTGGACCTGGGCATCGGCGTCCGCCCACGGGCCGTAGGCCTGGACTTCCAGCCGCTGTACGTCGATCACCTGCAGCTGTTCGTCCCCCGCGACCATCGCTGGGCAGGCCGCACCGAGATCACCCTGGCCGAACTCGACGCCGTGCCCCTGCTGCTCACGGGGCGTGACAGCAGCGTGCGCGAGTGCCTGGACTTCGCCTTCGCCGCCACCGGCCTGCGCCTGGTGGCGGCGCTGGAGGCCAACTACATGAGCACCCTGCTGGCCCTGGTGGCGGCCGGGCAGGGCCTGGCCCTGCTGCCGGAATCGGCGGGTGGCGAGGCCCCGGTGGTGGCCCTGCCGGTCCGCGGCGAGAGCCTGGCCCGGCCGCTGGGCATCCTGACCCCCACCGGCCGCAGCCTCACCCCGGCGGCTCAGGCCTTCGTCGCCTTGCTCCGGGAGCGGCTGCAGGCCGGCTAGTACTCGAAGGGCTGGCCCAGCTCCTGTTGCAGCCAGTCCAGAAAGCGCCGCACCCGGGCGTAGCGCGAGTGCGCCCGGGGAAACACCAGGTGGTGAGCGGCCACCGGCAGGTCGTCATCCTGGGGCAGCACCCGCACCAGATCACCGCGGGCCAGATAGTCCGCTGCCAGCACCGTGCTCTCCAGGGCGAAGCCCAGGCCATGGCGGGCGGCTTCCAGGGTCATGTACGAACGATCGAAACTCAGGGTGTAGGGGCGCTCCGGCAGCGCCAGGCCCTGCTGGGCGAACCAGTTGGGCCACTTCATCAGGGTGGCCTCGGACAGGATCAGCTCGCTGTGCAGCAGATCCGCCGGCGACTGGATCGGGCGTTTTTCCAGCAACTGCGGCGCGGCCAGGACCGCCAGGCGTTCGCGCTGCAGGGTGCGGATCTCCAGGTTCGGCCAGCTGGGCAGGCCGTGGCGGATGTCGATGTCGACCTTGTCGCGGCTGAAATGCAGGGATTCGTAGGAGCAGGAAAGATTGATCTGCAGGTCGGGATGGCTCTGGCGGAACTGTTCCAGCCGTGGCATCAGCCAGAGCAGGCCGAAGCTCGGCGCCGAGTGCAGGCGCAGGCATTCCAGGCCGGCATCGCTGGCGGCGCGATCCGTGGCCATGGCCAGCCGGTGCAGCACCTCGCTGACCTCTTCGAGGTATTGCTCCCCGGCCGGGGTCAGGGTCATGCCGCGCGCGCCACGGACGAAGAGGGCGCGCCCCACCAGGGCTTCGAGCTTGGCCAGCTGATGGCTGACCGCCGAGGGCGTCAGCGCCAGTTGCTCGGCCGCGCGGGCGACTTTGGCGAAGCGGGCGGTCTGCTCGAAGGCTTGAAGGGCTTTCAGGGGTGGCAGGGAAAGCGTCTTGCCGGAATCCATGAGTTACGGGTCCTGTGGCCAGTTCGAGATCGATTCTCAAGCTGTCAGACCCAGCTGCCAAGCCGCAGGCATGAATTTTATTCAGCACGGTCTGACGCAGGCTGCGTTGCTGGGGCCCTGGTGCGGGGGCACTCTGGCCCTCAGCGACAGCCCTCCACAACAACAAGAAGGATAGCGTCATGCCACTGCATTCCCTGCTGCTGCAAGACAAGATCGCCCTCGTCACCGGCGCCGCCTCCGCGCGCGGTATTGGCCGCGCCACCGCTCAGGCCTTCGCCGCCCAGGGCGCGCGGGTCATCATCCTCGACCTCGATGCCAGCGCCGCGCGGGATGCCGCTGCCAGCCTCGGCGAAGGTCACCTGGGCCTGGCGGCCAACGTGGCCGACGAGGCCCAGGTCAGGGCCGCGGTCGACCAGGCGCTCGCCCACTACGGTCGCCTCGACGTGCTGGTCAACAATGCCGGCATCACCCAGCCGGTGAAGACCCTGGAGATCGTTCGCGCCGACTACGACCGCATCCTCGACGTCAACCTGCGCGGCACCCTGCTGATGTCCCAGGCGGTGATCCCGGCCATGCGCGCGCAGGGCGGTGGCAGCATCGTCTGCCTGTCCTCGGTGTCCGCCCAGCGCGGCGGTGGCATCTTCGGCGGTCCCCACTACAGCGCTGCCAAGGCCGGGGTGCTGGGCCTGACCAGGGCCATGGCCCGTGAATTCGGGCCGGACGGCATCCGCGTGAATGCCCTGACTCCCGGCCTGATCCAGACCGATATCACCGGCGGGCTGATGCACGACGAGCGCCGCCAGTCGATCATCGACGGCATCCCCCTGGGTCGCCTCGGTGAGCCCAGGGACGTGGCCAATGCCGCGCTGTTCCTGGCCAGCGATCTCTCCGGCTACCTGACCGGCGTCACCCTGGACGTCAACGGCGGCATGCTGATCCACTGATCGCCCCCTCGTTTTCAACGCTCTGCATCGACAAGGGCGCCGCGTCTGCGGCGTCCATAACAACAAGAGATCAGACCATGACTACGCTCACCCTGGCAGCGGCCACCTCGGCGCGCGCCAACGCCTATCGCAAGACCGCCTGGCGGCTGATGCCCTTCCTCATGCTGTGCTACTTCTGCGCCTATCTGGACCGGGTCAACGTCGGCTTCGCCAAGCTGCAGATGATGAACGACCTGGCCCTGAGCGAAGCCGTCTACGGCCTCGGCGCCGGCATGTTCTTCATCGGCTACTTCCTTTGCGAGGTACCCAGCAACATCATCCTGCACAAGGTCGGCGCCCGCCGCTGGATCGCCCGCATCATGATCACCTGGGGCATCCTTTCCGGGATGTTCGCCTTCGTCGAGACGGCCTGGCAGTTCTACCTGCTGCGCTTCCTGCTCGGCGTAGCCGAGGCCGGCCTGGCGCCGGGCCTGCTGCTCTATCTCACCTACTGGTTTCCTTCCTACCGCCGCGCCCGCATGACGGTGCTCTGGTTCGTCGCCATCCCGCTGTCGGGCATGATCGGCGGACCGCTGTCGGGCTGGATCATGAATCAGTTCGCCGGGGTCCATGGCTGGGCCGGCTGGCAGTGGATGTTCGTCATCGAAGCCATCCCCACGGTGGTGGTGGGGCTGATGGTGCTCGGCTACCTCAAGGATGGCGTGCACCAGGCGACCTGGCTGGACGACGACGAAAAGGCGCTGATCCAGAAGGAGCTGGCCGAGGACAACCAGCACAAGACCGAGCACGCCAGCGTGCGCGACTTCATCCGTGATCGCCGGCTGTGGCTGCTGGCCGCCATCTACTTCTGCGTGGTCATGGGCCAGTACGCCATCACCTTCTGGCTGCCGACCCTGGTGCGCAATTCGGGGGTCGCCGATCCGCTGCACATCGGCCTGCTCACCAGCCTGCCCTATATGTGCGCCATCGTCGCCATGCTGCTGGCCGGGCGCAGTGGGGACAGGCACCGCGAGCGCCGCTGGCACCTGGTGATTCCCATGCTGCTGGGCGCCTGCGGCCTCAGCCTCGCGGCGGTGTTCGGCCACAACGTCACCCTGTCGATCCTCAGCCTGTGCCTGGCCGCGGCCGGCATCCTCTCCGCGTCCTCGCTGTTCTGGATGCTGCCCACCACGCTGCTGGGCGGGGTCACCGCCGCCGCCGGCATCGCCGCGGTGAACAGCTTCGCCAACCTGGCCGGCTTCTGCTCGCCCTACCTGATCGGCTGGATCACCACCAGCACCGGCTCCAGCGCCATCGGCATGTTCCTCATCACCGGGGTGCTGGTGATCGGCGCCACGCTGGTCCTGCGCATTCCCGCCGCCCTGGTCAATCGCTAATCGAGGTACAGATCATGACCGCTTCTTCGCCACAACCCACAACGCTCTCGTTGGCCGAGCGCGCCCACAACATCCGCCGCCATGCCCTGCGCATGGGCCAGATCCAGGGCCAAGGTTATGTCGGCCAGGCCCTGGGCGTCGCCGACGTCCTGGCGGTCGCCTACTTCCATGCTCTGAGCTACCAGCCGCAGGCGCCCGAATGGGAAGGGCGCGATCGCTTCTACCTGTCCATCGGCCACTACGCCATCGCCCTCTATGCCGCGCTGATCGAGGCCGGGATCGTGCCGCAGGAAGAACTGGAGACCTATGGCTGCGACGACAGCCGCCTGCCCATGTCGGGCATGGCCGCCTACACCCCCGGCATGGAGATCACCGGCGGTTCCCTCGGCCAGGGCCTGGGCATCGCCGTGGGCGCCTGCCTCGGCCTCAAGCGCAAGCAGTCGAAATCCTTCGTCTACAACCTGCTGTCCGATGGCGAACTCAACGAAGGCGCCACCTGGGAAGCGGCCATGTCGGCTTCCCACTGGCAACTGGACAATCTCATCGCCCTGGTGGACGTGAACAACCAGCAGGCCGACGGCCACTGCCGCGAGATCCTCGCCTTCGAGCCCCTCGCCGAGCGCTGGCAGGCCTTCGGCTGGTTCGTCCAGCGCGTCGACGGCAACGACCGCGCGGCGCTGGTCGCCGCCTTCGACCGGGCTCGCCAGCACCCGGGCGCGCAGCCCCGGATCATTCTCTGCGATACCCGCATGGGCAAGGGCGTGCCCTTCCTGGAAACCCGCGACAAGACTCACTTCATCCGCGTCGAGGCGCACGAATGGGCCCTGGCCCTCGACGCCCTGGATGCCGGGAGGGACTTCTGATGACTACCACCGCCACCAAGCCACGCCTGACCACCTCGGCGATGATCGCCAGCATCGCCGCCGAGGGCCAGCCCACGCGACCGGCTCCCTTCGGTCATGCCCTGGCGGCCCTGGCCGAACAGCGCCAGGACATCGTCGGCCTCACCGCGGACCTCGCCAAGTACACCGACCTGCACATCTTCGCCAAGGCCCATCCCGAGCGCTTCTACCAGATGGGCATGGCCGAGCAGCTGCTGATGAGCGCCGCCGCCGGTATGGCCCGCGAAGGCTGCGTGCCCTTCGCCACCACCTATGCGGTGTTCGCCTCGCGCCGCGCCTACGACTTCATCTGCATGGCCATCGCCGAGGAGAATCTCAACGTCAAGATCGTCTGCGGCCTGCCCGGGCTGACCACCGGCTACGGCCCCAGCCACCAGGCCACCGACGACCTGGCGATCTTTCGCGCCATGCCCAACCTCATGGTGATCGACCCCTGCGACGCCCTGGAGATCGAGCAGGCGGTGCCGGCCATCGCCGCCCACCAGGGACCGGTCTATATGCGCCTGCTGCGCGGCAACGTGCCCCTGGTGCTGGATCGCTACGACTACCGCTTCCAGCTGGGCAAGGCCCAGGTGGTGCGCCCCGGACGCGACGTGCTGGTGGTGTCCACCGGCCTGATGACCATGCGCGCCCTGGAGGCCGCCGAGGCCCTGGCCGCGGATGGCGTGGACGTCTCGGTGCTGCACGTACCGACCATCAAGCCACTGGACGAAGCCACCCTCCTGGCGGAAGCCCGCAAGCCGGGACGACTGGTGGTGGCGGCGGAGAACCATTCGCTGATCGGTGGCCTGGGCGAGGCCGTCGCGACCACCCTGTTGCGCAACGGCGTGACGCCCACCTTCCGCCAGATCGCGCTGCCCGACGCCTTCCTCGACGCCGGGGCGCTGCCAACGCTGCACGACCGCTACGGCATCTCCACCACGGCGGTCTGCCAGCAGATCAAGGGTTGGTTGTAGGGCGGGGAAAGGGCGCCTGGTTACCTCAGGGAGTGCACTGAGGAAGCCAGGCGCCGCCAGGGCGATTCGAAGACTCGACGCCGCCCGCCCATCCGGGCAAGGTGAGCAGCTGTCTCTCATCGCCCGCTGGCCGCCATGTCCGATACCGATGAACTCACCCTGCGCAAGCTGGAGATCTTTCTGGCCTTCATGCGCAGTCGCAATCTGGCGCGGGCCGCCGCCGAGCTGGGCACCAGCCATGTCAGCGTGCACCGCGCCATCCATTCACTGGAAAACGCCCTGCGCTGTCCGCTGTTCAAGCATGAGGGGCGTACCCTGACGCCGCTGGACGGCGCCTTCGTGCTGGAGGCGCGCGCCGAGCGACTGCTGCAGGACCTGGCGGAGACGGTGCGGCTCACCCGGCAGGCGGCGGGTTTTTCCGCCGATCGCTTTCGCCTGGGCGCGCTCTATTCGCTGACGGTCAAGACCGTGCCCCAGCTGATCATGGGCCTCAAGCTCAGGCGCAGCGAACTCAACATCGACCTGGTGCTGGGTTCCAACGCCGATCTCGCCGAGCAGCTACGCGACTTCAAGCTGGACGCCATGCTGGTGGCCCTGGACGACGCCGTGGTGGATGCCGATTGCGAGAGCGTCGAGCTGTTCAGCGACGACATCTTCCTGGCCGCGCCCAGCGACTCGCCCTTCGCCGACCAGGCCGAGGTGGACCTGCGCGACCTCGCCGGGGTGCCCTTCGTGACCCTGACCCAGGGCTTCGCCACCTTTCGCGACGGCCGGCAGGTGTTCGCCCAGGCCGGCTTCGAGCCGGAGGTGATCATGCAGGTCAACGACATCTTCTCGCTGATGAGCATGGTCAGCTCCGGGGTGGGCTATGCGCTGCTGCCGGGGCGGGTCGAGGCGGTCTACCAGAACCGCCTCAAGCTGCTGCCCCTGGCCCCGCGCTACCGCCTGCAGCAGCGCATCGGCGCGGTCTTTCTGCGCAGCCGCGAGCGCGATCCCAATCTGCTGGCCTTCGTCGCCGAGTGCCGGATGTACGCGCGCAACTAACCCACCAGCGCCCGCACGCAGAAAAACAGCAGCGACGGCCCCAACAGGCAGCCCAGACCCGTGTGGAAGGTGGCGGTGAGGGCGCCATAGGGCACCAGGCGGCGGTCGGTGGCGGCGAGCCCCGCGGTGACGCCGCTGACGGTGCCGGCCAGACCGCCGAAGACCATCGCCGAGCGCGGGTTGTCCAGCGCCAGCAGGCGCGCCGACGCGGGCGTCGCCACCATGACGATGATCGCCTTGATCAGGCCAGTGGCGATGGACAGCGCCATGACGTCGGAGCTGGCGCCCAGGGCGGCGCCGGTCACCGGGCCGACGATGTAGGTCACCGCGCCCGCGCCGATGGTTGTCATGCTCACCGCGTCGCGGTAGCCGAAGGCCCAGGCCACGGCGGCGCCGACGATGAAAGGCAGCACGGTGCCGAGCAGCAGGGCCACGGCGCCGATCATTCCGGCCTTGCGCGCCTCGGTGGCCTGGACCTCGAAGGCGGTGGCGACGATGGCGAAGTCGCGCAGCATGGCGCCGCCCATCAGGCCGATACCGGAAAACAGCGCGAGGTCGGCCAGGCCTTTCTGGCCCCCGGTGACGGTCCCGCCGACCCAGGCCAGCACCAGGCCGATGACGATGGCGATGGCCGAGCCGTGCACCCGGCCAAAGGTCAGCCGGCGCGAAAGGATCACCGAGATCCACATGATCAGGCCGATCAGCGCGAAGGCGGCGACCAGGCCGTTGTGTTGCAGGGCTTTGGTGACGATGTCGTTCATCCTAGCGACCTCCGACCGGTGCGGCATGAGTGACCGCTGTCGCGGGGGCCACGGCGGCGTCCGGCAGTGGCGGTAGCGGTTCGCCGCGATGGCTGCGGCTGATAAGAGCGATGGTCAAGCCGCAGATCCCCACGGCGCCCACGGCGGCCAGCACCGCCACCGGTCCGCCGTGCAGGGCGGTGACCACGTTCTGCTGGGCCGCCATGGCCACCACCACCGGGATGTACAGCGCGCCCCAGAAGCCGACGCCGAATTCGCATTCCTTGCTCATGCCGCCATGCCGCTCCATGTAGAGCCGGGCGCAGATCAGCAGGAGCATGGCGATGCCCACCCCGCCGACATTGGACCTGACCCCGAGCAGGACGCCCAGGAAGTCGCCGATGATGACGCCTGCAAGCATGCAGACGGCCAGGAGCGCTACACCGTAGATGATCATTGTTGTTGTCCTCGGTTGTGCTTGGGGTGGGGTGAAGCCTGGGGCAGCGCTCCCGCTCTTGCCCCCTCTCCCTGAGGGAGAGGGCTGGGGTGGGGGCAGCCGCCCTGTCTGAAGGTCTCCGTTGTTCCTGTAGGTTGGGTGTAAGCCTGGCACGGCTCCCGCTCTTACCCCCTCTCCCTCGGGGAGAGGGCCGGGGTGAGGGCGGCCGACTCGTGCGAAAAGCTCAGTCCAGTCGCGCCGCCTCCTCGCGCCGCAGCGCGTCCAGGGTGTCGGGGTGGGTATCCTGCCAGGCCAGAACGCCGCTGGCGGGTAGCACGCGCCTGGCCAGCTGGGTGAGCACGCTGCCCGGCGCCAGCTCGATGGCCAGGCGCACGCCGCGCTCGCGGGCGGCTTCCAGGGTGGCGTGCCATTCGATGGGCCGCGCCATGTTGAAGGCCAGGTCGTCGCGCAGCTGTTCGGCGCGCACCAGCCGCCGTGCCGAGGTACCGCTCAGATAGGCCAGGCGCGGCGCGCGCAGCTCGACGCCGGCGAAGGCCTGGGCAAGAGTTTTGGCGGCCTCCGCCAGCAGCGGGCAGTGGGACGGCACGCTCATGGCCAGGCGCTTGGCCGCCGCCGCGCCCTCGGTGCGCGCCGCCTCGGCCAGCATGACCAGGCCCGCGTCGCTCCCCGCCACCACGTATTGCTGCTCGGCATTGGCGTTGGCCAGGTACAACGGCGCGTCAGGACGCTGGTGGTCAGAGACCAGCTTCTCGACCGCGCCGCGCCCCAGGCCAAGGATCGCCAGCATGCCGTAGCCGGACGGGTAGGCCGCCTGCATCAATTCACCGCGGCGGGCCACCAGGCGCAGGGCATCGGCGAAGTCCAGGGCCTCGGCCACCACCGCGGCGGCATAGGCGCCGATGGACAGCCCGGCCACCAGTTGCGGCACCGGGCCGCGACTCAAGAGCAGGCGCGCCGTGGCGACGCCGGCGATCAGCAGGCAGAGCTGCACGGCGCGGGTGTGTTCCAGGGCCTGGGCTGAGTCCAGGCTCAGGGGGTCGGTGTCCAGCACCTCGGCGGCTTCCGCCAGCGTCCGCCGGATCTCGGCGTCGTCGGGCAGAGCGTGCAGCATGTCGGGCCGCTGGGCGCCCTGGCCGGGAAACTGGAAGAGGGTGCTCATGCGGCGCGCGCCTCCGGCCAGGGATCGCCTACCAGCCGGGGGCCGGCAGTGGTCTTGAGCAGCACGCGTGAGGCGTCTCCGGCCCAATCGGCCAGGGCCACGCCGCCGAGCGGAGTTTCCAGCAGGATGTCCAGACGACACAGCGCTTGCCCCTGCAGGGACGTCAGCAAGGCCCGGGCCTGGTCGCGCGACAGTGGAGCGGCGCAGCGGATCAGCAGATCCAGATCGCTCCCGGCATGCAGCGCCGGCCAGCCGGAGGCCAATTCATAACCCGCAGCGCCGGTGGGCCCCCAGGGCAGCCCCAGGTCATCCAATAGCGGTTCGATAAAGGCCAGGGTCGAGAAGACGGGCAGGTCACGGCAATCACTGGAGACTCTCAGCGCCTCGGGTGAGAGCTGGCGTCTCACGGCAGCAGGCTCCAGCCAGGCCGCCAGCCGTTCGGCGCGGGTGGTGCCGCGCAGGCCGACCGGGATGAGGTCTGTTTCGGGTACCGCACGGCGGACTACCACCGGCAGCCCGGCCTGGACAACCTCTGCCGCCCAGGCCGGGGCTTCCGGCGAGAGGCCATCCGGCGTCAGGCCCCAGAGCAGGTCGTGGGGTCTGTATTGGGCTCCCATCGACCGCCCGCCCATTACGCGCTCCATTCCGCTCTCAGGCGTTCGCGCACCTCGCGAGAGGCCGCGCGATTGGCGCCATCCAGCCGCAGCCTGAGATCGGTGGCTCCGCTGGCCAGGACATCCGCCTGGGCGTCGGCCAGGGCCTGGCGCACCTGCTGCACATCTTCGGCCGAGGGCTGGTCGGGCTGAGCCACTTCCAGCTGGCGCCAGAGCAGGCCCAGGGAGGCATAGCTGTCCAGATCATAGGCCATGGGTGGAATGTCGGCCGCCAGGCGTTCCAACTCCTCGACGCTACGCAAGGTGACCCGCGCCGCCGAGGCCTTGCCCATGGCATGCACCTGCACCTGGGGATCGCGCAGGGCCAGCAGGCGATTGGCCTGGTAGCCATGGGCGAGAAAGCCGCCGGACATGGCCTTGCCCACCAGCAGGCCCAGCACCGGGTGCCCGGCCAGACGCGCCTCGGCATAGGCCCCGGCGGCCCCGGCCAGGGCCTGGTGGATGCCAAAGGCTTCCTCGCGGCGCCCATAGGCCTGGCTGGGCACGTCCACCAGGGCGATCAGGGTGCGTTTCACCGCGGCGTCACGATCTTCGGCGATGGCCTGCTGGATGGCCCGGGCCAGGCCCCAGCCCTCCAGCAGGCCCACCTCGCCCTGGCGGGCGCGGGGAAAGGGATTTTCGGCATCCGCTACCACCGCCAGCCAGCGCGCGGGGCGTCCGGCCAGTTCGAGGTCGGCGACGCGCAGGGAGGCAGGCAGGCCGTTGACGGCCTCGCCCTGACCGGCCAGGGCCTGGAACCAGGTCAGGCCGCGTTGCGAAGGCTGGGTGCTCATGGCTGGTCTCCGGCATAGAGGTCACGGACCGCGGCGGCGTCCGCTTGGGGACGGGTGTCGAGATCGGCAAGACGCGTCAGATAGTGTTCGGCCTGCTGGCTGCGCAAGGCGCCGGCAACGCCCCGGGTGAAGCCCTGGCGGATGGCGGCGGTCACGGCGGCGCTGTCGTCGGCGACGAAGACATCGGCCAGGCCTGTGGCGACCCGTTGCTCGCCGCCGGTCAGGCTCCAGATGAACGGGCGGTCGCGGGAATCGTATTCCTCGATCCCGGCTTCCTGCTCGATCACCTGGGGCCCGTTGAGGCCCAGGCGGGCCTCGCGGGTGACGATCAGCTGACTGCACAGCCCCGCGACGATGGACATGCCACCAAAGCAGCCGACGCTGCCGGCGATGACACCGATCACCGGCTGGTGGCTGCGCAAGGCGACGATGGCCGCCTGGATCTCGGCGATGGCCGCCAGCCCCAGGTTGGCTTCCTGCAGCCGTACACCGCCGGTTTCCAGCAGCAGCACGGCGCGGGTCGGGGTGCCGGCGAGGTTGTCTTCCAGGGCCAATTCCAGCGCCCCGGCGATCTTGGCGCCGCCCACTTCGCCCATGCTGCCGCCCTGGAAGGCGCCTTCGATGGCGCACACTACAGCCGGCTGGCCGTCGATCAGCCCCTTGGCCAGCACCACGCCGTCATCGGCCTGGCAAACGATGCCCTGCCTGGGCAGCCAGGGCGACATCAGCCGCTCGAAGGGCCCGACCAGCTCGCGAAAGCTGCCGGCATCGAGCACCGTGCGCGCCCGTTCGCGGGCACCGAGTTCGACGAAGCTGCGGCTGTGCAGCAATTCCTGCACGTCGGGAAGGGTGGCTTCAGCCATGGGTGCTGTCCTCCAGGTCTAGGGTTTCCAGACCCTGCTCCAGGCGCAGGCGTACCACGCCCGGGGTGGCGCCGAAGTCGTGGATATCCAGGGTCAGGGCCGGCAGATCCTCGCGCGCGGCAAACAGCCGGTCGAAGAGGGCACGCCAGCGCGGTTCGCTGCCATTGACCGAGGTGGTCACCTTGAGGGTGAAGTCGGCGTTGGCGGGTTCGAGGAGGACTTCGAGATCCCCCGAGCCGACGCAACCCACCAGGGCCCGACCCCGGCGGCGCTGGCTGGCCGGATAGCTGCAGCTGAAATGTTCCATCAGAGGTCTCCAGGGAGCCGTGGCTCCAGGCGATCGACGAGAAGGGTGGCGGCCAGCAGATCGGCGGCCCCACCGGGCGAGGCATTGGCGGCCAGCAGCTCCCGGTCCAGGACCAGCAGCTGGCGGCGGCCGGCCAGACTGGCACTGCCACCGGCGTCCAGCACCGCCTGGGCGCCCTGTTGCATGGTCGCCAGGGCCACGGGGCCGCCGCGGTGCAGCACGCAGGTGTCGTCCAGCCGGGTCATGATCGCCAGCAGGGCATCCAGGCGGGCGCTCTGCTCGCCGGCGCCCGCCTGGCGGCTGGCGCGCAGTTGCGGCAGGCCGCGCTGGTGGATGGCGGGAAAGCCGGCGGCCGCCTCGGCCCGAGCGCCGCCGACGCCATAACGTTGGGCGACGCGCTGGCCATGGCTCGGCAGAGTGCTGGGAGCATCAGGATCCGGGAGGCTAGCCAGGCGACCTGCCGCAAGGCACAGGGCCTCAGCAGAGCCAGGACGCCCAGGCACGGCCGCCGTCACCAGCAGCCCCAGCGCCCAGATGGCGCCGCGATGGGTGTTGACGCCACCGGTCACGCTCAGCATCGCGGCTTCGCCATCGCGACCCAGGCGGCCGATCAGGCGGCGCAAGTCGGCCGCGGGCAGCCCCAGCTCGGCGGCTTCGGCCATGGCCTGGAAACAGGGCCTCAGCGCCTGGGCGGAGGTCAGCATCAGGCCAAGGCTGAGGTCCTGGTGGGCACCCTGGCCGCGACGATCCACCAGGGCCGGCTTGGGTGAGAGTTCGGCTTCGTCGACCAGGGCCGTCACGGCCAGGTCGGCCAGGCGTTCGGCGGGAGGCGGGGCAAGACGGGCGAGGGCGGGCATCACCAGCTCCTGAATTTGGCCGGGGGTTGATAGAGGCCGCCGGACCATTCCACCAGTTCGCCGATGCTCTTGGCGGCGAGCAATTCGCGACTGGCGTCGGTGCGGCGGATGCCGAGGTCCTCGGGCAGCGCGACCAGGCCTTCCTGGCGCAGCCGCCGCGCTTCGGCCGGATCGCTGCGCAGACCGATGGCGGTGACCCCGGCCACGGCGGCGATCATCGCCCGGCGCTCTTCCAGGGAGCGGGCGCGGTAGAGATAGGCGATGCCTTCCTCGGTGAGCAGGTGGGTCACGTCGTCGCCATAGACCATGATGGGCGCCAGCGGCATGCCGCTCTTGCGCGCCACCTCCACCGCATCCAGGGTGTCGACGAAGGTGGGTTTGCCGCCTTCCTGGAAGGTCTCGACCATCTGCACCACGAGCTTCTTGCCGCGCTCCAGCAGCGCCGGGGCGCTGTCGCCCGTCTGTTGGCGCATGTCCAGCCAGGCCGGGGTGGGATGCCGGCGGCCGCGGGGGTCATGACCCATGTTGGGCGCGCCGCCGAAGCCGGCCAGGCGCCCGCGGGTCACGGTGGAGGAATGGCCATCGCCATCCACCTGCAGGGTGGCGCCGATGAAGAGGTCGACGGCGTACTGACCGGCCAGCTGGCAGAGCAGGCGGTTGGAGCGGAGCGAACCGTCCCGACCGGTAAAGAAGACGTCCGGGCGCTGGGCGATGTAGCCCTCCATGCCCAGCTCGGTGCCGAAGCAGTGCACGCTTTCCACCCAGCCGCTCTCGATGGCCGGGATCAGGGTAGGGTGGGGATTGAGCGTCCAGTGCCGGCAGATCTTGCCCTTGAGTCCCAGGCGCTCGCCGTAGGTGGGCAGGATCAGCTCGATGGCCGCGGTGTTGAAGCCGATGCCGTGGTTGAGCGACTGCACCTGGTGGCGCTCGTAGATGCCGCGGATGGCCATCATCGCCATGAGCACGTGCACCGGCTTGATATGGCGAGGATCCCGGGTGAACAGGGGTTCGATATAGAAGGGCCGGTCGGCCACCACCACGAAATCCACCCAGTCCGCGGGGATGTCGACCCGCGGCAATTCGGACACGTCGTCCACCAGCTGGTTGACCTGGACGATGACGATGCCGTCGCTGAAGGCCGCCGGCTCGATCAGCGCCGGGCTGTCCTCGGTGCTGGGGCCGGTATAGATGTTGCCGGCGCGGTCGGCCATGAAGCCGGCACTGAGCACCACCTTGGGGATGAGGTCCACCAGCAGCCGGGCATAGAGTTCGATGTAGGTGTGGATGGCGCCCACTTCCAGCAGCCCGTCTTCCAGCAGCTGGCTGATCCTCAGGCTCTGGGTGCCGGCAAAGGAGAAGTCCAGCTTGCGGGCGATGCCGCGTTCGAAGAGATCCAGGTGCTCGGCGCGACCGACGCTGGGCATGATCATGTGCAGGTCATGCAGCCGGGCCGGATCGACCTGGGCGAGACTGCGGGAGAGGAAATCGGCCTGCTTCTGGTTGTTGCCTTCCAGCACCACCCGGTCGCCGGGGGCGAGCAGCTGTTCCAGGGCCGCGACGATGGATGCGGTGGGCAGCACCTTGCCTTCGGCCAGCGCGGCCACCCGGTCCAGGCGCTGCTGCTTGTCACGGCGGCGCCTGGCGATCCGAGCCGGTGGGTGGGATGTCGTTGTCATTGGAGTCTCCACGAATCACCTGTCGTGGAGTCACCCTAGACCTCGCCTCCCTGGCGTTCAATCAACCTGAAGGCGGAATCGTTACGCTGAAGTTAACGATCCTGCCTGCATCAGGCCGCCGCGACCGGCTCAGGTCTTGTCGACCGGAGTGAACACCGTGGTGGTCTTGGAGAACCAGCCGGTGGGGGTCACGTCGACGTTGGCGTTGTCATATCTCAGGCTGTTCTGCACCTGCTTGAGCGTCAGGTTGGCCTGCCAGTATTGCTCGTGGCCCAGCTCCTGATTGGCCCGGTGCACCAGATCCAGGGTTTCCTGGGCCGGCAGCACGGCGGTGGAGTAGTCGACGTCGACGCCGGCCACCTTGAGGATCTCGCCGGCGGCCTTGGTATCGCCCTGCTGGATCTTCTCGTTGGCCTGGACCACGGCCTGGTTCTTGGCCGGGGTGGCGACATAGTCGTCACGCAGCGCCATGCCGCTCCAGATCGGCAGCCAGGACGTGGCCTTGGCGTCCTGCGCGGAGACCTGCATGAGTTTGCCGTCCTGACCGCGCAGGTCCCTGGCCGACTTGAGGTAGGCGGTCTTGTCGGTCTGGGCGGTCTGCAGCGCGCTCTCGGCGGCGGCCAGGTGCTGCTTGGCCTGATCGACATGGGCCTCGAAGAGGTCCTGGCGGGCGGCGACCACGTCCATGAAGGCCTGCTGTCCCTGCTGGGAGATCGCCGGCAGGGTGGCGACCTGCTGGGTGGCGATGTCGGGTCGGGTGTCGGCCAGGGCGGCGGTGGAAAACACCGAGGCGATGGTCAGGACGAGGAGGCTCTTGGCGATACGACGATTGAGGTTCATGTGCTTCTCCCGGATACGAAAGTAACTGGAACCGCGGGGGTATCGGGCAGGGTTGCGAGATACCTTGGGGTCAGTGTCCATCCGGTGAGCTTAACGAACGCTTAGCAGGCTATCGGTAGGTGTAATTCCAGGTGTCGGACGCTGGAACGGAAACAGCGCCCGCCCCGGAGAGTCCGGAGCGGGCGCTGTTGGCGGGCCGAAGGGCCTAGCGCACCAGGCAGGGCTTCTTGTTATCGAAGGTCCAGTTGGGCGAGAGGAATTGCATGGCCATGGCGTCGTCGCGCGCACCGAGGCCCTTGGCCTTGTACAGCTCGTGGGCGCGGGCCAGGGCGTCCAGGTCCAGCTCCACGCCCAGGCCACCCTGCTGCGGCACCGCCACCAGGCCGCCCTTGATCTCCAGCGGTTGCCGGGTCAGGCGCTGGCCGTCCTGCCAGATCCAGTGGGTGTCGATGGCAGTGATCTTGCCCGGCGCCGCGGCGGCGACGTGGGTGAACATGGCCAGGGAGATGTCGAAGTGGTTGTTGGAGTGCGAACCCCAGGTCAGGCCCCAGTCGTTGCACATCTGCGCCACCCGCACCGAGCCCTGCATGGTCCAGAAGTGCGGATCGGCCAGGGGGATGTCCACCGATTGCAGCTGGATGGCATGACCCATCTGGCGCCAGTCGGTGGCGATCATGTTGGTGGCGGTGGGCAGGCCGGTGGCGCGGCGGAATTCGGCCATCACCTCGCGTCCGGAATAGCCGTTCTCGGCGCCACAGGGATCCTCGGCATAGGCCAGGACGTGGTGCTGGTCGCGGCACAGGCGGATGGCTTCCTTGAGCGACCAGGCGCCGTTGGGGTCCAGGGTCACGCGCGCCTCGGGGAAGCGCTCGGCCAGGGCGGTGACCGCCTCGATCTCGGCGTCGCCGCTGAGTACGCCGCCCTTGAGCTTGAAGTCCTTGAAGCCGTAGCGGTCGTAGGCCGCCTCGGCCAGGCGCACCACGGTCTCGGGGGTCAGGGCTTCCTCGTTGCGCACGCGAAACCAGGCGTCGTCGCTCTCGGCTTCGCTGCGGTAGTCCAGGGTGGTCTTGTTGCGGTCGCCGACATAGAACAGATAGCCGAGCATCTCCACGGCGTCGCGCTGCTGGCCTTCGCCGAGCAGGGCCGCCACCGGCACCTCCAGGTGCTGGCCGAGCAGGTCGAGAAGGGCGGCTTCCAGGGCGGTGACGGCGTGGATGGTGATGCGCAGGTCGAAGGTCTGCAGGCCACGGCCGCTGGCATCGCGACCGGCGAAGGCCTGGCGGACCTGGCCGAGGATGCGCTGGTACTGCCCCAGCGGCTGGCCGATGAGGAATTGACGGGCGTCTTCCAGCGTCTGGCGGATGCTCTCGCCGCCGGGCACCTCGCCGACGCCGGTGCGGCCGGCGCTGTCCTTGAGGATCAGCACGTTGCGGGTGAAGTAGGGGCCATGGGCGCCGCTCAGGTTGAGCAGCATGCTGTCCTGGCCGGCGACGGGCACGACTTCCAGCGAGGTGACCACCGGGGTGCCGGTGTGCAGGGCGGGGGTGGCGTTGAATTGGGTCATGGTCGGGCTCCTTGGCGATCAGCGAGAGGTTTCAGCGGCGAGCGGGGCTTCGGCAGGCGGCGTGGGCACGCCGCGCAACTCGACGCGCTTGATCTCGCCGACGACGAACAGGTAACTGATGGCGGCCACCAGGGCATTGGCACCGACGAACACCAGGGCCATCTTGAAGGAACCGGTGGCGGCGATGATGTAGCCGATGATGATCGGGGTGGTGATGGACGACAGGTTGCCGATGGTGTTGAACAGGCCACCGGAGAGGCCGGCGATCTGCTTGGGCGAGGTGTCGGAGACCACCGCCCAGCCCAGGGCACCGATGCCCTTGCCGAAGAAGGCCATGGCCATGAAGCCCACCACCATCCAGTCGGCGTCGACGTAGTTGCAGAGGATCATGCTCATCGACAGCAGCATGCCGGCGACGATGGGGGTCTTGCGCGCCACGCTCAGGCTGCTGCCGCGACGCAGTAGCCAGTCGGAGATCACCCCGCCGAGCACGCCGCCGATGAAGCCGCAGATGGCCGGCAGGGAGGCGATGATGCCGGCCTTGAGGATGGTCATGCCGCGTTCCTGCACCAGGTACACGGGGAACCAGGTCAGGAAGAAGTAGGTGAGGGCGTTGATGCAGAACTGGCCCAGGTAGATGCCGGCCATCATGCGATTGGTCAGCAACTGGCCGATGTAGCTCCACTTCGGACCTTCGCTCTTCTTGCCGGGGGTGTCCAGGTCGACCAGGCCGCCATTGCTGGCGATGTACTCGACCTCGGCGCTGTTGGCGCGGGGATGTTCGCGGGGGCTGTAGATCACCGCCATCCAGACCGCCGAGAAGGCGATGCCCAGGGCGCCCATCACCACGAAGACGTGCTGCCAGCCGAAGTGGTAGACGATCCAGCCCATCAGCGGCGCGAACAGCACGGTGGCGAAGTACTGCGCCGAGTTGAAGATGGCCGAGGCGGTACCGCGCTCCTTGGTGGGGAACCAGGCGGCGACGATGCGGGCGTTGCCGGGGAAGGAGGGCGCTTCGGCCAGGCCGACCATGAATCTCAGGGCGAACAGCAGGAACACCGCGGTGCCGATGCCGAATTCACCGATGTAGCCTTGCAGCATGGTGAACACCGACCAGGTGAAGATGCTCGCCGCATAGACCTTCTTCGAACCGAAGCGATCGAGCAGCCAGCCGCCGGGGATCTGGCCGAGCACATAGGCCCAGCCGAAGGCGGAGAAGATGTAGCCGAGGGAGACGGCACTGATGCCGAGGTCTTTTTGCAGGGCGGAGCCGGCGATGGAAATGGTGGCGCGGTCGGCATAGTTGATCGTGGTCACCACGAACAGCATGAACAGGATCAGATAGCGGACGCGCGTCTGCTTGGTTTCGTGCATGGAGAGCTCCCACTGGTTTGTTTTTGTGTGCGGGCTGACATCGTGTAGCGGGCTTAGGTTGTAAGTCGTCTGACAACGATAGCGCTATCATTAAACAGATAACGCTATCATTCAACCGTTAAATCTGTGGCCGGGCGCAAAAAGTGGCTAGGAGCTCTGCCGCTCGATCAGGGCGAAACCGGTGTCGAGGCTTACCGCAGTTTGATCGCCCGCGAGACGGTCGAGCAGCGCCTGGGCGACACGCTGGCCCATGGCATCGGCGTTGACGCTGACCGTGGACAGCGCCGGGGTGGCGAAGCGGCCGTTGGTGGTATCGCCGAAGCCGACCACCGCCAGCTGTTCGGGGATGCGCAGGCCGCGGCTGCTGGCTTCGGCGACCACACCCAGGGCCAGGGTGTCGGAGCTGCACAGCACCAGCTCCGGCGGCTCGGGGCGTTCCAGCAGGCGCGCCAGGCCGATGCGGCCGACTTCCCAGGTGGCGGGTAGGGGCAGCACCTCCATGGGCAATTCGGGGATGCCCAGCTCGACCAGGCGGGCCTGCAGAGCCAGGTTGCGGCGCATGGCGCGAGGATCGTCCACCGAGATCACCCCGAAGCGGCGATAGCCGCGGGCGACGAAGTGCTCCGCCAGGGCGACGCCGACCTGCTCGTGGGAAAAGCCCACCTGCATGTCCAGGGCCTCGGCGCTCAGGTCCCAGGCTTCCACCACCGGGATGTTCAGCGCCGCCAGCCGCGCGCGACTGGCCGGGGTGTGCAGGGTGCCGGTGAGGACGATGCCATCGGGGCGGCGGCCGAGGATGGCTTCCAGCAGTTCCTCTTCCTTTTCCGGCGAATAGCCGGTCGGACCGATCAGCGCCTGGTAGCCCGCCGCGGTGAGGCGATCCATGATCGCCTGCACCACGGTGGCATAGATGGAATTGGCGATGGTGGGCAGCAGGATGGCCACCAGCCGGCTCTTGCTGGAGGCCAGGCTGCCGGCCAGCAGATTGGGCACGTAGCCCAGTTCCTTGACCACGGCCAGGACATGCTCGCGGGTGGCGGCGCTCACCAGGCTCGGGCGGTGCAGTGCCCGGGACACGGTAATGGGCGACACCCCGGCGGCGAGGGCGACCTCGCGCACGGTGAGGGGCAGCTCGGTGGTGCCATCGAGCTGGGCGAGTTCGCGTCGGGACTTCCTGGCCAAAGCGGGTCCTTGGATGAGAGAGGCTGCCATTATGAGAGCAAGCCCCGGCGGTTGCCATGGGCGCCGGCCAGGGCCCCGGCTAGTTGACCGCTCGCGTTGCCCGGGCGCGGCCGACCCGCGATTGATTGGGGCGACCGAGCAGGGCGGAAACGTCCCGTCCGGCGCGGACCAGTCTCTCCAGGTCGACGCCGGACGCTATGCCCAGGCCATCCAGCAGATAGACCAGGTCCTCGCTGGCGACATTGCCGCTGGCGCCCTGGGCATAGGGACAGCCGCCGAGCCCGGCGACGGAGCTGTCGAACACCGCGACGCCTTCGAGCAGGCTGGCGTAGACGTTGGCCAGGGCCTGGCCATAGGTGTCGTGGAAATGCCCGGCCAGTTGGCTAAGGGGCACCTCCCGGTCCAGTCGCTGCCAGAGCGCCCGGGTCCGGCCCGGGGTGCCGACGCCGATGGTATCGCCCAGGGAGACCTCGGCGCAGCCCAGCTCCAGCAGTTCGCGGGTCACGCTCGCCACCTGGTCGGTTGCGACCTCGCCATCGTAGGGGCAGCCCAGCACGCAGGACACATAGCCGCGCACCCGGATGCCCGCCGCCCGCGCGCCCTCGACCACGGGCACGAAGCGCGCCAGGCTCTCGGCGATGGAGCAATTGATGTTGCGCTGGGAGAAGCCCTCCGAGGCGGCGGCGAACACGGCGATCTCGTCCACCCCCGCCGCCAGGGCGGCTTCGAAACCTTTCAGGTTGGGCACCAGTACCGAGCGCACCACGCCCTCGGGCCGGCCGAGTCCTGCCAGCACCTCGGCGGTCCCGGCCATCTGCGGCACCCAGAGTGGCGAGACGAAGCTGCCCACCTCCAGATGATGCATGCCACTGGCGATCAGCGCCGTGCACAGCTGGATACGCTCGGCGATGCCCAGCGCCTGGGGCTCGTTCTGCAGGCCATCGCGGGGTCCGACCTCGACCAGCCGCACCCGGGACGGCAGGGCATCGCTCATGGTGCCACCTCCTCCAGTTCCACCAGCGGGGCGCCCTCGGCCACCAGCTCGCCCGGGCTACAGAACAGCGCCGCCACCACGCCCGCACGGGGCGCGCGGATGCTGTGCTCCATCTTCATCGCCTCCAGCACCACCAGCGGGGCCCCGGCTTCCACGGCGTCGCCGACGGCCACCGAGACGGCTACCACACTGGCGTTCATCGGCGCGGTAAGACCACCGGCATCCGCCTGGCGCGCGACCTCGGCCAGCGGATCGGCCCAGATGACGGCTTCGAATCGGTCCTGCCATTCGACAAACAGCGTCGGCCCTCGGCGATGGAGGCGGGCGCTGTGGCGAACGCCGTCCACCTGCCAGTGGAGCCGATCACCGCTCAATGCGACGGCCAGCGGGTCGACCAGGCTCAGGCTGCGCACCTCGCCACGACAGGCCAGGCGCAGCGCGATGTGCGGTGGTCCACCCAGGCGCCAGCCCTGGCGGGACGCCCAGGGTGACGTGGGATCGGCAGCGGCGGGCAGCGTCGCCAGCCAGGCCTGGCCCGCCAGGGTCCAGAAGGCCTCCGGCAGTTCTGCGGGTGCGGGCAGCAAGGCCGCCTGATGCCGCTCGATGAAACCGGTGTCCAACTCCGCCGCGGCAAAGGCCGGATGGGCGAGCAGGCGCTGCAGGAAGGCGAGGTTGGTGGCGAAGCCGCCCACCGCGGTGTCCTGGAGCATGGCCAGCAACCGCTTGCGCGCCTGTTCGCGGCTGTCGCCCCAGGCGATCAGCTTGGCCAGCATGGGATCGTAGAAGGGCGACACCTCGTCACCTTCCTCCACGCCGCTGTCCACTCGCCGCCCGGGACCGGCCGCGGGCTCGTGATAGAGCTGCAGGGTGCCCGAGGCCGGCAGGAAGCCCTGGTCGGTGTCCTCGGCATAGAGGCGCACCTCGATGGCGTGGCCGTGCAGCGGCACCTGGGCCTGGGTGAGGGGCAGGGCTTCGCCTGCGGCCACGCGCAGCTGCCAGGCCACCAGGTCCAGGCCGGTGATGGCCTCGGTGACCGGGTGCTCCACCTGCAGCCGGGTGTTCATCTCCATGAAGAAAAAGTCGCCACGGGCGTCGAGCAGGAATTCCACGGTGCCGGCGCCGACATAGCCGATGGCCTGGGCCGCCTGCACCGCCGCCTCGCCCATGGCCCGGCGCAGGTCGGGCGTGAGACCCGGCGCGGGCGCCTCCTCGATCACCTTCTGGTGGCGGCGCTGGATGGAGCAGTCGCGTTCGTTGAGATAGAGGCAATGGCCGTGCGCATCGGCGAACACCTGGATCTCCACATGGCGCGGTTGCAGCACGTATTTCTCCACCAGCATCCGTGCATCGCCAAAGGCCGAGAGCGCCTCGCGCTGGGCCGAGGCAAGGCCTTCGGCCAGGTCGGCTTCGTGTTCGACGATCTTCATGCCCTTGCCGCCGCCGCCGGCGGTGGCCTTGAGCAGGACCGGATAGCCGATGCGCGCCGCGGCGTTACGAAAGGTGGCCAGGGACTGGTCCTCGCCGTGATAGCCCGGCACCAGGGGCACCCCGGCATCGGTCATCAGCGCCTTGGCCGCGGACTTGCTGCCCATGGCGCGGATCGCCGCGGCGGGAGGGCCGACGAAGACCAGCCCGGCCGCGGCCACCGCCTCGGCGAAGGCGGCATTCTCGGACAGGAAGCCGTAGCCCGGATGGATCGCCTGGGCGCCGGTGGCCAGGGCCGCGGCGACGATGCGCTCGCCCAGCAGATAGCTGTCGGCCGGCTTGGTCCCGCCCAGGTCCACTGCCTGATCGGCCTGGCGCACATGGCGGGCGTCGGCATCGATGGCGCTGTGCACGGCGACGGTACCCAGGCCGAGGGCCTTGGCCGTACGCATCACCCGGCAGGCGATCTCGCCGCGGTTGGCGACGAGCAGACGGTCGAAGGTCATGGCGAGGTCTCCTGCCAGGCGGGACGACGTTTCTCCAGAAAGGCCTGCAGGCCTTCCTGGGCCTCGGGGGTGACGCGTACCTCGGCGATCAGGCCCTCGGTGAAGGAGCGCACCTCGGCGCGGGGTGCGCCCGCGCCTGCGCCGTCCAGCAACCGCTTGCAGGCGCGCAATGCCTGGGGCCCGTTGTCCAGCAGCCGGGCGATCCAGGCCTCGACCAGGGTGTCCAGGTCGGCAGCCGGCGCCGTCTCGGCCACCAGGCCCAGCTCGGCGGCGCGTTCGCCGGAAAAGCGCTCCGCGCCGAGCATGTAGCGCCGCGCCATGCGCTCGCCAAGGGCGCGAGTCACGAAGGGCGCGATGACCGCCGGCACCAGGCCGATGCGCACCTCCGACAGGCAGAAGGTGGCGTCTCCCGCGGCCAGGGCCAGGTCGCAGCAGCTGACCAGTCCCACCGCGCCGCCGAAGGCCGCGCCCTGGACCACCGCCAGGGTCGGCATCGGCAAGGCCTGCAGGCGATACATCACCTCGGCCAGGCGCTCGGTGTCGGCGCGGTTGGCGGCGGCGTCCAGGCGGGCCGAGGCCTGCATCCAGGCGAGGTCGGCGCCGGCGCAGAAGTGCCGCCCGCGGCCACGCAGGAGCAGAAAGCGCAGCTCGCCATCGCTGGCGATCTCGGCGAGCACGCTGCCCAACTCCGCGATCAGCTGCGCATCCAGGGCATTGTGGCGATCCGGGCGATCGAGCCAGAGGGTGGCGAAGCCGCGTGGATCACGGATCAGTTCCAGGGTGTGGAAGTCAGTCATGGCCTACATCCGGAAGACGCCGAAGGTCGTCGGCTCGAGAGGGGCGTTGAGACTGGCCGACAGGGCCAGGGCGAGGACCTCGCGGGTCTGGGCCGGGTCGATCACCCCGTCGTCCCACAGCCGCGCGCTGGAATAGTGGGCATGGGCCTGGCGTTCGTACTGCTCGACGATGGGGGCCTTGATCCGCGCCGCCTCCTCGTCGTCGAAGGACTCGCCGGCGCGTTCGGCCTGCTCGCGCTTGACCTGCACCAGCACCCCGGCCGCCTGCTCGGCACCCATCACGCCGATGCGCGCGTTGGGCCACATCCACAGGAAGCGTGGATCGTAGGCGCGACCGCACATGCCGTAGTTGCCGGCGCCAAAGCTGCCGCCGATGATCACGGTGAATTTGGGTACCTGGGCGCAGGCCACCGCGGTGACCAGCTTGGCGCCGTGCTTGGCGATGCCGCCTTCCTCGTATTTCTTGCCGACCATGAAGCCGGTGATGTTCTGCAGGAACAGCAGCGGGATGCGACGCTGGCAGGCCAGTTCGATGAAGTGCGCGCCTTTCTGCGCCGATTCGGCGAAGAGGATGCCGTTGTTGCCGAGGATGGCCACCGGATGGCCGTGCAGGTGGGCGAAGCCGCAGACCAGGGTGGTGCCGAATTGCGCCTTGAATTCATCGAAGACGCTGCCGTCCACCAGCCGCGCGATCACCTCGCGCACCTCCAGCGGCTGCCTGGGATCGGCCGGCACCAGACCGTGCAACTCCTCGGCCGGGTAGAGGGGCGGCATAGGCGTCTTCAGCTGCAAGTCGCCCAGCTTGCGCCAGTTGAGGTTGGCGATGCAGCGCCGGGCCAGGGCCAGGGCATGGGCATCGTCTTCGGCGTAGTGATCGGCCACGCCGGAGGTCCGGCAATGGACATCGGCGCCGCCCAGTTCCTCGGCGCTGACCACCTCGCCGGTGGCGGCCTTCACCAGCGGCGGACCGGCGAGAAAGATGGTGGCCTGCTGGCGCACCATGATGGTCTCGTCGCTCATGGCCGGCACATAGGCGCCACCGGCGGTGCAGGAGCCCATCACCACGGCGATCTGCGGGATGCCCTGGGCGCTCATGGTCGCCTGGTTGAAGAAGATCCGCCCGAAGTGCTCGCGGTCAGGAAAGACGTCCTCCTGGCGCGGCAGGTTGGCGCCGCCGGAATCCACCAGATAGAGGCAGGGCAGCCGGTTCTGCAGGGCGATGGCCTGGGCGCGCAGGTGCTTCTTCACCGTGAGCGGATAGTAGGAGCCGCCCTTCACCGTGGCGTCGTTGGCGATGATCATGCACTCGACGCCCTCGATGCGGCCGATGCCGGCCACCACCCCGGCGGCCGGTACCTCTTCCTCGTAGACGTCGAGGGCGGCCAGGGCGCCGATTTCCAGGAAGGGCGAGCCTGGGTCCAGCAACAGATCGATGCGCGCGCGGGGGAGCAGCTTGCCGCGCGCGGTATGGCGCGCCTGGGCCTTGGCCCCGCCGCCTTCGCGGATGCGCGCCAGCAGCCCGTCGAGCCGGGCCAGTTGTTCGGCCATGGCGGCGGCGTTGCGCTGGTAGTCCGGGGTGCGCCGGTTCAGCGTGGAGGTCAGCACGGTCATGAAGGCGTCCTCACCGGGTTTCGTTGAACAGCTCGCGGCCGATCAGCATGCGGCGGATCTCGCTGGTGCCGGCGCCGATCTCGTAGAGCTTGGCGTCGCGCAGCAGGCGGCCGGTGGGGTATTCGTTGATGTAGCCGTTGCCACCGAGGATCTGGATGGCTTCCAGGGCCATCTGGGTGGCCTTCTCGGCGGTGTAGAGGATCACCCCGGCGGCGTCCTTGCGGGTGGTCTCGCCGCGGTCGCAGGCCTGGGCCACGGCATAGAGATAGGCGCGGCTGGCGTTGAGGCCGGTGTAGAGATCGGCCACCTTGCCCTGGATCAGCTGGAATTCGCCGATGCTCTGGCCGAATTGCTTGCGGTCGTGGACATAGGGCAGCACCACGTCCAGGCAGGCCTGCATGATGCCCACCGGGCCGCCGGCGAGGACCACCCGCTCGTAGTCCAGGCCGCTCATCAGCACCTTGACCCCGCCATTGACCTGGCCCAGCACGTTGTCCTCCGGCACCTCCACGTCGTCGAAGAACAGCTCGCAGGTGTTGGAGCCGCGCATGCCCAGCTTGTCGAACTTGCTGCCACGGCTGAAACCCTTCCAGTCACGCTCGACGATGAAGGCGGTGATGCCATGGGCCGCCTTTTCCGGTTCGGTCTTGGCGTAGATCACATAGGTGTGGGCATCGGGTCCGTTGGTGATCCAGGTCTTGCTGCCATTGAGCACATAGCGATCGCCGCGGCGTTCGGCGCGCAGCTTCATGGAGACCACGTCCGAGCCGGCATTGGGTTCGCTCATGGCCAGGGCGCCGACGTGCTCGCCGCTGACCAGGCTGGGCAGGTAGCGGGCCTTCTGCGCGGCGCTGCCATTGCGGTGGATCTGGTTGACGCAGAGATTGGAGTGGGCGCCATAGGACAGGGCCACCGAAGCCGAGCCGCGGCTGATCTCTTCCATGGCCACCGCATGGGCCAGGTAGCCGAGTCCTGCGCCGCCGTATTCCTCGCCCACGGTGATGCCGAGCAGCCCCAGGTCACCAAAGGTGCGCCAGAGATCCATGGGGAAGCTGTTGCTGGCATCGATCTCGCCCGCGCGGGGCGCCACCTCGCGGGCGACCAGGGTGCGCACCTGATCGCGCAGCAGGTCGAGGGTCTCGCCCAGGGCGAAGTTGAGACTCGGGTAGCTCATGGGGTCACCTGTTGTTGGGATTGTCGGGTGCGAGCGGTCAGCCGAACAGGCGTGCGCAGGGCGGCCGCCAGGCACGGTGCGGAGCGGAAAGGGACAGGGCGGGGCTGTTTCATCGGCCAGGCGCGGGCGTGGCCCGAAAGCGATAGCCGCAAGGACGTCGGGCAGGGCCGCCGACGGCGGGGCAAGGGTGCGCTCGACGCGCGGGTGCGGAACGCGGGCGCCAGGGCGCTCATGGTCCGTCCTCCTGTTCATTGTTCTTGTCATGGCGACCGCGAGAGGAAGGCGGCGCGCCTGTGCCTCTGAGTCTAGGAGGAGAAATGCGCTATCGTGAAACGATAAAAATAGAATCCAGGTATTGGAAAATCAGATGGCACTGCTCAAGGACATCTCGATGCGGCAACTGCGCTATTTCGTCGCCGCCGCCGAGAACAGCCAGTTCTCCCTGGCCGCCAGCGCGGTCAACGTCAGCCAGTCGGCGGTCACCACGGCGGTCAGCCAGCTGGAGGCGATGCTCGCCGTGCGGCTGTTCGAGCGCCTGCCCCACGGCGTCAAGCTCACCGCCGAGGGCCACCAGTTCTATCACCATGCCCGGCACATCCTCGACACCCTGCAGGACGCCGTCAGCCAGCCGCTGTTCCAGAGTCATGCCCTGACTGGCCAGGCGCGCGTCGGCGCCTCCTATGCAGTGCTCGGCTACTACCTGCCGACCCTACTGGCGCGCTTCAAGCGCAGCTATCCGCAGATCGACATCGACCTGCGCGACATGGACCGACCCAGCATCGAAGCCGGCATCACCGACGGCACCCTGGAGCTGGGCCTCACCGTCATCTCCAACGTCGACGCCACCCAGCCCTTCGAGCGTCATCTGCTGATGCGCTCGCCGCGTCAGCTCTGGCTGCCCAGCGCCCATCCGCTGCTGGCGCCGGAGCGCGTCACCCTGGCCGATATCGCCCCCTATCCCTACATCCTCGCCACGGTGGACGAAGGCGAGACCTCCACGTTGCGCTATTGGCGCGCGGCAGGCCTGGAACCCAACGTGGTGTTCAAGACCTCGTCCATGGAATCCCTGCGCGGCCTGGTCGCCCACGGCTTCGGCGTGACCATCCTCTCCGACATGCTCTATCGCGGCTGGTCGCTCGAAGGCCGCAAGCTGGAAGCCCGCCCGGTGGCCGATACCATCCCGCCCATGGAGCTGGGCCTGATCTGGAGTCCCGAGGAGCGCCTGGGCCCTGGGGCCCAGGCGTTTCGGCAGTTCCTCTGCTCCGCGAGCGGCGAGGCACGCGACCGCTAGGGTGGTGTTGCAGACCCTGTCTGCACGCTGTTGGCGACGGTTTCTGGTCCTTGGCGGCGCTGCCACTCTTCGCCATGGCCGTGCGCGGACGCGTCTTCACGCCTTGCCCGGTTGGAGCGCCGAATCGCCAAAGCGTCATTCGCCTTACACGAACGTCTGCGACGCCACATCGGGAATGCCGTGGTAGAGCGTCGTGGGCGAATCGGATGAACGAGGCGCGGCACGGGACGAAGGACGGGAGCCTAGTTGTATTCTGGTATACCATAATGTGTCAGTTGAACATTGTTCGATGGCTTCCCAAGACGCCTCGCTTCGATACGGAGATGCTTATGCGTACCTGGTTCAAGGATCTGAGGACGAATCACAAGCTGGCGTTGGGCTTTGGCAATGTCCTGCTGTTGACCCTGGCTATCGCGGCGACCGGCTGGAACACCATCGGCATGCTGGGGCGCAGTAGCGATCGGCTGGTTGCCATTGGTGAACTCACCGAAGCCGCCAAAGACCTGCGTATCGCCCGCCTGGATTACTCCCATCAAGCGAGCGAGACCGCCGCCAACCAGCTGGCCGCGCGCCTCAGGACCTTCAGTGACCAGCAGGGTGAACTGCAGCGGCTGGGCCTCGATCCGACCACTGAGCGATTGCTTGGCCAGCAGAGCGAACTGACCGGCAAATACGGCCAGACCTTGACCGCCCTGGTGGCGGCCTATGAGCGCCAGGGGCAGGCGGCGGGGCTGCTCGGCACCAGGGCCGACCAGGCCCTGCAGGCGGTGAGCGAGATCGAGAAGAACCTGGCCAGCAGCGATGCGCCGGAGTTCTATCCAGGCCAGCGCCTCGGGCAATTCCGCGCCATCGGGGTACTGGATCGGCGGCTGCGCGATGTAAGGTACAGCCTGCAACGTTACTTGCTCACCGGCGATGCCGACCAGCAAGCCAAGGCGGATGCCGACATGGCGGCCACACTGGCTGAACTGAAGCGCCGCCTAGTCAGCGCATCAGCCCGCGACAAGCCCAGCCTGGATCTGGCCGAACAGGCCCTGGTGCATTACCAGCGATCCATCGGCGACTTCCAGCAGGCGCGGCACCAGGCCGAGCAGGCTGCCAAGACCCTGCGCGGCCTGGAAGACCAGATTCTCCTCAAGGGTCGCGAACTGGCTACCCAGACCGTCGCTCAGCGCGACACGGATAGCCGGCAGGCCTACCGTTGGCTTGCCGTCATCACCGCCCTGGCGCTGCTGGCCGGGCTGCTCGCCGGCTGGCTCATCACCCGCCTGTTGATGCAGCCGCTGCGGGCTTCGCTGCTGCAGGCACGCCGCATCGCCGGTGGCGATCTGTCGTCGGTGCCCGCGGTGACGCGACGCGATGAACTGGGTCAGCTGCAAGCCAGCATGGGCGAGATGACCGCCGGGTTACGCGGCCTGGTTGGCCAGGTCCAAGAGGGCACGGCGCAGCTGCAGGGCGCAGCTCAGGGCCTCACCGCCAGTGCCGAGCGGACCCGTGAAGGGGTGGAGCGGCAAGGCCAGGAAACGCGGCAGGTGGCCACCGCCATCGTGCAGCTGACCGCGAGCGCCCAGGAAGTCGCCAGCCATGCCGAAATGGCGTCGCAGACCTCGCAGCAGGTCGAGCGGGCGGCGGGGGATGGTGATGCTCGGGTGCGCCAGGCGATCGCCGCGGTGGACACGCTCGCCCAAGAGATGCTGCAGGCCGCCACGGCGATGGATGCGCTGCTACGCGAGAGCGAACGCATCGGTGCGGTCACTGGGGTGATCAAGGCGGTCGCAGAGCAGACCAACCTGCTGGCGCTGAATGCCGCCATCGAAGCGGCGCGTGCCGGAGAAGCCGGGCGCGGTTTCGCGGTGGTGGCCGACGAGGTGCGCAATCTTGCCCGCAGTACCCAGCAGTCGGTCACCGAGATCGAGCGCAGCGTTGCCGATCTGGGTGACCGTGCCACCCAGGCTGCCGCCTGCATGGGTACCAGTCGCTCGCAGACCGGCCATGCGGTGACCCTGATCCAACATGCGGGTGAAGCCTTGCAGCTAATCGGCAACCAGGTCACCACCATGCAGGCGATGAATCTGCAGATCGCGGCGGCCGCCGAAGAACAGAGCCGGGTCGCTGGCGAGGTGGGGCGAAGCGTTGCCGTCGTCGAGGCGCTGGCCGAGGCCAGTGTCACCGCCAGCCAGGAAATGTCCACGGCCAGCATGGAGCTGGGACAGCTGGGGGAGGAATTGACGGCTCGGATCAGTCGCTTCCGCCTGTAGGCGGTCAAGGGCCTCGTCCGTCCGGCTGGCGGATGAGGTGCGTTCTCCTGGTCAACGTCCCTGATGTCCTGGATGGTAGCCAACACGCGAACACCGGCTCGCGCTAGTACCTGCGCACGCCTGGCTGGGCCGTTCCGCGGCCCAGCTTACAGCCAGACGCGCGACGTCCCGTGCTGACCAAACGACTGGTGCGGCGAGCTCAGGCGAGGTCGTCGGCTGAGCGCTTGCCCCGTTCAGGTGTTCTCCTTGGTCTGCCTTTTGCCGAACACCGCTACGCGCTGCCCGCGAGAACTGGCGCCTGGTAGAGGCAAGGCGTTCGAGGTATGCCGGGGTACGCCTTGCCGGGTCGACCCTCCGGGGGATCGCGCAGCGGTAGGGGGCTCGCGCCCGCTGGGGCCAAACGGATCTGAGGCCAGGGCAGCGACTGGCGCTGCCCTGGCTCAGTGAGCGGCCGCCTTGCTCAGGTCGGCGTCGTTCCATTCGGTGTAGACGCAGGCGTCGCTGGCGGCCCAGCGCAGCCGCACCACCTGACCGGGCTGCAGGCCCTGGGCATGGGCCAGCGACTTGATCATCAGCTGGGCACCTCCTGCGGTCTGCAGCGTGCAGCTCTGGCTCTCGCCCAGGAACAGTGCCTCGCCGACCCGTGCCGGGATCTCGTTCCAGCCCGCCGGCATGGGCAGGGTCGCCGCCTGTTCGGTGGTCAGCAGTTGCAGCTTTTCCGGTCGCAGCATCAGCAGCAACGCCTGCTCCGGTCTGACGCCGGCGGTCGGGCGCATCGCCAGCTCCTGGCCTTCGAAGGTGCAATGGGCCTGGGCCCGGGCGGTGATCTTGAGAAAGTTGGAGTTGCCAAGAAAGGCCGCGACGAAGGCATTCGGCGGATTCTGGTAGAGGTCGTAGCCACTGCCCAGGCCGACGACGCGGCCATGGCTGAAGATGGCGATACGCTGCGACAGCCGCAGCGCCTCTTCCTGGTCGTGGGTCACGTAGACGATGGTGATCCCCAGCCGGCGGTGCAGCTGGCGCAGTTCGTCCTGTAGGTCTTCACGCAGCTTCTTGTCCAGGGCGCCGAGGGGCTCGTCCATCAGCAGGATGCGCGGTTCATAGACCAGCGCCCGGGCGATGGCCACCCGCTGCTGCTGGCCGCCGGAGAGCTGCGCCGGCCGCCGATGGGCGAAGGCGTCGAGCTGCACCAGGCGCAGCATGGCGTCGACCTTCTTGTTGCGCTCCGCCGCGCCGACCTTGCGGATATCCAGGGGGAAGCCGATGTTGTCGCGCACCGACAGGTGCGGAAACAGCGAATAGCGCTGAAACACCATGCCGATGTCGCGCTGGTGCGGCGGTACTCGCAGCAGCGAGCGGCCGGCGACGCTGATGGCCCCCGAGCTGGGTGTCTCGAAGCCCGCCAGCATCGACAGGGTGGTGGACTTGCCCGAGCCGCTGGAGCCCAGGAAGGTGAGGAATTCGCCCTCCTGGATGTCCAGCGAAAGATCGTCCACGGCGGTGAAATCGCCATAATGCTTGTTGAGGTTCTGCAGGCGGACCAGGGGGGCCGCGGCGGCGGTGTTCTGAAGGACGGCGCTCATGGCAGGGCTCCGGGTATCAGCGGGATTGGGGTTGGCGGCGGCGCAGCAGGGCAGCGGCGAGCATCACCAGCAGGGAAAGACCGATCAGCACGGTGGAGGCCACGGCGATCACCGGGGTCAGGTCCTGGCGCAGGGTGGACCACATCTTTACCGGCAGGGTCTGCAGGTTGGGACTGGCCATCATCACGCTCAGCACCACCTCGTCCCAGGACACCAGGAAGGCGAACAGCGCCCCGGCGAAAACGCCCGGCCAGATACCTGGCAGGGTCACCCGGTAGATCGCCTGCAGGCGCGAGGCACCGCAGATCACCGCGGCATCCTCGATGGACTGATCGAACAGCTTGAGCGAGTTGATGATGGCGATCAGCGCGAAGGGCAGGGCGACGATCACGTGACTGACTACGAAGGCCAGCAGGGTGCCGGTGTAGCCCAGGCGCAGGAACAGCGCGTAGATGGCCACGGCGATCACCACCAGCGGCACGATCATCGGCAGGGTGAAGATCGCATAGAGCGTCTTGCGTCCGGGAAACTTGCCGCGCACCAGGGCGAAGGCGCAGGGCAGCGCCAGGGCCACCGAGACCAGGGTGGTCAGCAGTGCCACCTTGAGGCTGGCCAGGGCGGCCTGCATCCATTCCGGGTTGGCGAAGAACTGGTGGTACCACTTCAGCGTCCAGCCCGGCGGCGGGAAGACCAGCCACTGGGAGGAGCCGAACGACAGCAGCACGATGAAGACTATGGGCAGCAGCAGCACCGCGGCGATGGCGCCGGTGATCAGCAGCAGGCCGCCGCGCAGGCGCCAGCCGATGGCGTTGGGAGTCAGCAGCATGGGTCACCTCGCGTTCTGGGGGTCGACCGGGGATTCCGGTTGCAGTCTGAGATAGAGGGCGAACAGCACCAGGGCGATGACGATGAGCAAGGCCGCGGCGGCGCTGGCCAGTCCCCAGTTCAGGAAGGACTGCACCTGCTGGATGATGAATTCTGGCAGCATCATGTTCTGCGCCCCGCCCAGCAGCGCCGGGGTCACGTAGTAGCCGAGCGACATGACGAACACCATCAGCGCCCCCGAGCCCAGGCCGGAACGGCACATCGGCAGGAACACCTTGCGGAAGTTGGTCCAGGGACTGGCGCCGCAGATGGCGCCGGCCTGCAGCACCATGGGGTCCATGGCCTGCAGGGTCGCCTGCAGCGGCAGCACGATGAAGGGGATCATGATGTAGGTCATGCCGATCACCACCCCGGTCAGGTTGTTCACCAGCGCCAGGGGCTCGTCGATCAGTCCCATCGCCATGAGCAGCTTGTTGATTACCCCCGAGCCCTGCAGCAGTACCAGCCAGGCGTAGGTGCGGGCGAGCAGGCTGGTCCACATCGACAGCAGCACGATGTTGAACAGCCACCGGCCCCAGCCCCGCGGCATCAGGGTGATGGTCCAGGCCAGTGGAAAGCCGATCAGAACGCTGAACAGGGTCACCAGGGCGGCGACCCCGAAGGTGTTGAGCAGCACCTGGGCGTAAGCGCCGTTGGCGAACAGGGTCTGGTAGTTGCCGAGGCCCGGCGTGGGTTCGAGAACGCCCCGCAGCAGCAGGCCGATCAGCGGAATCAGGAAGAACAGGCCGAGGAACAGCAGGGCAGGGACGAGATGACTCGCCCCCTTCCAGCGTACGGCCCTCTCACCCCGGTTCCGCGCCGGGTCGCTCACCCGGCGCTTGGGGTCCGTGGCGGTGCCGAGCACCGCCCGGCTGGAGCTCGAGGCGGACATGTCATTTCACCAGCCATTCGTTCCAGCGACTGGCGATCTCGCCACCGTGCTGGGCCCAGTAGGCGAAGTCCAGGGTCACCTGCTCGCTGGCGTAGGCCGTGGGCAGGTTCTTGGCCAGGTCGGGCGTCAGCTTGGCGACGCTGTCGACGTTGACCGGGGCGTAGGCGGTGAGGTTGGCGAAGTCCGCCTGGCCCTTGGCACCACTCGCCTCGGCGAGAAACTTCATGGCCGCGTCCTTGTTCTTGGCGCCCTTGGGCACCACCAGCATGTCGGCCATGACCAGATTCTGCTTCCAGCTCACGCCGACCGGCGCGCCGTCCTGCTGGAGGGCATAGACCCGACCGTTCCAGAACTGGCCCAGGGTCGCTTCACCCGAGGCGAGCAACTGCTGGGACTGGGCGCCACCACCCCACCAGACGATGTCCTTCTTGATGGTGTCGAGCTTCTTGAAGGCTCGGTCCAGGTCCAGCGGATAGAGCTTGTCCTTGGGTACGCCATCGGCCAGCAACGCGAGTTCGAGCACGCCGGGGCTCGGCCACTTGTAGAGGGCGCGCTTGCCGGGGTAGGTGGCGGTATCGAACAGCGCCGACCAGTCCTGGGGCTGCTTGCTACCCAGCTTGCCCTGGTTGTAGCCGAGCACGAAGGAGAAGAAGAAGGAGCCCACGGCATGGTCGTTGACGAAGCGTGGATCGATCTTGCTGCGGTCGATGGTCTTGAAATCCAGGGGCTCGAGCAGCCCCTGCTGGGCGGCGCGCAGGGCGAAGTCCGCCTCCACGTCGACCACGTCCCACTGGACGTTGCCGCTCTGCACCATGGCCTGCAGCTTGCCGTAGTCGGTGGGGCCATCCTGCACCACCTGAATGCCGGTCTGCTGGGTGAAGGGCTCGGCCCAGGCTTTCTTCTGGGCGTCCTGGGTAGTGCCGCCCCAGCTGGTGAAGTTGAGGCTTTCCGCCTGGGCTTGAGCGCCCAAGGTGGCGAGCAGGCCGGCGACGACCACGGATACGACTTTGCGCTTCAGCAACATCTTGATGCCCTCTCTGTTATTGGATCGACGCGGCCAGAAGACCTTGTCAGTTCTAAGAGCAGTGCGGCCAGGGGCCAGAGAAAAGAGGCCTTGGTCTTGTTCTGTCGGGCCCGTCTGATCCGGGCCTTGGCGTAATTCGATATTATGGTATTCCAAACCTTTTGCAAGCTTTCCCGCATGACGTTTTGCCATCATCCGGGGAAGGGTACGGTCTCGACGATCTCCAGTTCGTAGCCGGTCAGGCCGGCATAGCGCAGCGGCAGACCGAGGTGGCGAATGCGGCCGACACCCAGGTCCTGCAGGATCTGGGCCCCGGTTCCCACTTCGGCGTAGATGCGCGACTGGGAGCGCTCGAACAGGCGCTTGGGCTGGGTCAGCGAGGGCACCCGGGCGAGCAGCGCCTGGGAGGATTCGTGGTTGGCCAGCACCACCACGATGCCATGGCCTTCCTCGGCGACGCGTTGCAGGGCGGCCCATAGGGTCCAACTCGGCGGACCGCTGTATTCGGCGCCGACCAGGTCGCGCAGCGGGTCCAGGGCATGGACGCGGACCAGGGTCGGGGTCTCGCGATCGAGCTCGCCCATCACCATGGCCAGGTGGACGCCACCCTCGATGCGGTCTTCGTAGGTCAGCAGGCGGAAGGTGCCGTGCACGGTGGGCAGTTCGCTTTCGCCGATGCGGACCACGGTGTGCTCGTGGCGCAGGCGATAGTGGATGAGGTCGGCGATGGTGCCGAGCTTGATGCCATGGCGCTCGCCGAAACGCTCCAGGTCCGGTCGGCGGGCCATGCTGCCATCGTCGTTCATCACCTCGACGATCACTGCCGAGGGATCGCGCCCGGCCAGGCGGGCCAGGTCGCAACCGGCCTCGGTGTGGCCGGCACGGGTCAGCACGCCACCGTCACGGGCGCGCAGCGGAAAGATGTGGCCGGGCTGGACCAGGTCGCGCGGGCTGGCATCGGGCGCCACCGCGGCTTCGATGGTACGGGCCCGGTCCGCCGCCGAGATGCCGGTGGTGACGCCGATGGCCGCCTCGATGGAAACGGTGAAGGCGGTGCCGTGGACGGTGCCGTTGTCGCTGACCATCTGCATCAGGTTGAGCTGGCGGCAGCGCTCTTCGGTCAGCGTCAGGCAGATCAGACCGCGGGCTTCCCGGGCCATGAAGCTGATCGCCGCCGGGGTGCAGGCATCGGCGGCGAGCAGAATGTCGCCTTCGTTCTCGCGGTCTTCGTCATCGACCAGGATGACCATCTTGCCTGCCCGGAAATCCTCGATGATCGCTTCGATGGGGTGGATGGCCACGGTAACCTCACGGATAGGCTGGATTGCTCTGTAATCTGGTATACCATGAGACAAATTGTAGCGAAAGAGGTGAGACTCCATGAAAGGCTATTGGATCGCCCAGGTCGACGTGACCGATCCCGAGGCATATCGCGGCTACACCGAACGCGCCCCGGCGGCATTCGCCCGCTATGGCGGTCGCTTCCTCGCCCGCGGTGGAAGGGCAGAGCAACTGGAAGGCGAAGGCTGGGCGACGCGCCGGGTGGTGATCGAATTCGATACCTACGACCAGGCGCTGGCCTGCTATCGCTCGGCGGAATATCAGGAAGCCTGCGGTCACCGCCAAACGGCGGCACGGGCCGAGATATTCATTGTCGAGGGACTGTAAGGTAGGCACCCGACCCGGCGTCTGCCGGGTCCGGGTGAAGGCGGACTAGCGCTCGATGCGCGGTTCGTCCTGCACGCGGGGTACGAAGAGTTCGCGGGCCACTTCGCCTTCGTGCTCCTGTTGCCGCTGGAGATAGTCGAGGGCCACCTTGGCGGCCGAGCGCACGTGGTCGACCGAAGCCTGGTGCGCCGCCAGGGCATCCCCGCTGCGGATCGCCGCGACGATGCGTTCCATCTCGGCATTGCTCGCCTGGCGGCGATTGGCCTGGGACACCGAGGTGGCTCTCAGGTAGCTGACGCGCGCCTGCAACTGGCGCAACTGGGTGGCGGCGACGCGATTGCCGCAGCCCTCCATGAGCACGTCATAGAAATTCTGTACGGACTCGATAACCTCCGGCAGCTCGGCGCCTTCCAGGGCTTCGCGGTTTTCCGCCAGGGCCTGTTCCAGCGCGGCGATCTCTTGGGGACCGGCGCGCAGGGTGAACAGTTGGACGATCATGCCCTCCAGCACGCAGCGCAACTCATAGAGGTCGCAGGCGTCCTGCAGGGTGATGATGGCCACCCGCGGTCCGCGGGCATCGGCAAATTCCACCAGGCCTTCGGATTCGAGGTGGCGCAGGGCCTCACGCACCGAGGTGCGGCTAACGCCCAGGCGGTCGCAGAGATCGCGCTCCACCAGGCGATCGCCCGGCAGCAACTGGAAGTTCAGGATCGCCTGGCGCAGGCGATTGCAGACCATTTCACGCAGGGTGACCGGGCTACGGGTGATCTTGAAGCTGTCGTCTAGTTGCGCGCGTCTCATGGGGCTCTCTGGCGGACCGGTTCTACAGGCGACGACGAGGCACGCGACTGGATGGAACCTGCGTGCTCGCCCGGGCGGAAGAGGGCAAGTCTAGCATGCCCCCTGCAGGCGTTCATGGGCCCGTCCGCTCAGGCATAGATCGGCGCCGCACCCATCCGGCCGCGGTGATAGAGCATGGGGATCACCTCCTGCTCCGGCACGATGAGATTCTTTACCGCGCCGACGATTATGGCGTGGTCGCCGCCATCGTATTCGCGCCACAGCTCGCACTCGATGACCGCGGTGGCATCGGCCAGCAGCGGATTGCCGAGGGCGCTGCGCGTCCACTCGATGCCCTGGGTCTTGTCCTTGCCCTTGCTGGCGAAGGCGTAGGCGATGCGCTGCTGCTCCGCGCTCAGCAGGTGGATGGCGAAGCCCTTGCCATCGCGCAGCAGGGGATAGGTGTCGGAGCTGTAGTTGGGGCAAAACAGCACCAGCGCCGGATCCAGCGACAGGGCGCTGAAGGCACTGGCGGTCAGGCCGGCGAGGTTGCCCTCGGCATCCAGGGTGGTGACCACGGTAACGCCGGACGGAAAGGCGCCCATCACTTGCTTGTAGATTGTCGGATCGATCATGACTGCCAACCTCGTTCAACGCATCACAAAGGGATCGGGCATCGGTGCCTGGGACAGGTTGATCCATACCGTTTTGGTTTCGGTATAGGCCAGTACCGAGTCGATGCCGCTCTCGCGGCCGTAGCCGCTGTTCTTGAATCCGCCGATCGGCGCCATGGCCGAGACGGCGCGATAGGTGTTGACCCAGATGATGCCGGAGCGGATGTCCCGCGCCAGGCGATGGGCGCGGCCCAGGTCGCGGGTCCAGATGCCGGCGGCGAGCCCCAGCTCGCTGTCGTTGGCCAGGCGCAGGGCCTCGGCCTCGTCCTTGAAGCGGATCACCGCGGCCACCGGGCCGAAGACTTCCTCCTGCATGATGCGCAGCGAGTGCCGGTCGCATTCCAGCAGGGTGGGTTCGTAGTACCAGCCGGCGCTGCCGGTGTCGGGACGCTTGCCGCCCAGGCGCAGGGTGGCGCCTTCGGCCAGGGCGTCTGCCACCAGCCGCTCAACGATGGCGAGCTGCTGCGCGGTGGCCATGGGGCCCATCTCGCTGGCGTCGTCCTGGGGATTGCCGATGCGGATGCGCTGGGCACGTTCCACCAGGCGGGCGACGAATTCGTCGTAGATCTCGTCCTGTACCAGCAGCCGCGAACCGGCCACGCAACTCTGCCCGGAGGCGGCGTAGATGCCGGCTACCGCGCCATTGACGGCGCTGTCCAGGTCGGCGTCGGCAAAGATGATGTTGGGTGACTTGCCGCCCAGCTCCAGACTCAGCTTGGCGAAGTTCTCAGCGCTGGCGCGGACCACGTGGCGGGCCGTGGCGGCACCGCCGGTAAAGGCGATCTTGCGCACCAGCGGGTGGCGGGTCAGGGCCGCACCGGCGCCCGGGCCATAGCCGGTCACCACGTTGAACACGCCGGGCGGAATGCCGGCTTCCAAGGCCAGTCGCGCCAGCTCCAGGATGGTGGCGGAGGCGTGCTCGGATGGCTTGATCACCACGGTGTTGCCGGCGGCCAGGGCCGGGGCGACCTTGATGGCGGTAAGGTACAGCGGACTGTTCCAGGGCACGATGCCGGCGATCACGCCCAGGGGTTCATGCACCGTGTAGGCGAAAAGGTCGGTCTTGTCGAGGGGCAGGGTGCCGCCTTCGAGCTTGTCGGCCAGCCCCGCGGTGTAGTGGAAGAATTCCGGCAGGTAGCCCACCTGGCCGCGGGTCTCGCGGATCAGCTTGCCGTTGTCGCGGCTTTCCAGCTGGGCCAGGGCTTCCTTGTTGGTGGCGATGAGATCGCCCAGGCGGCGCAGGAGCTTGCCGCGGGCACTGGCTGTCAGACCGCGCCAGGCCGGTGCCTCGAAGGCCCGCTGGGCCGCCTGGACCGCGCGGTCGACGTCGTCGGCGTCGGCATCGGGCAGCTCCGCCCAGGGCGTCGCGGTGGCCGGATCGAGACTGGTGAAGGTACGGCCCGAGCGGGCCGCGGTCCATTCACCGTCGATGCACATCTGAAAGGCTTGCAGGGTCATGCCACGTATCCCTTGATGGAGGTGGAAGGGGCCTTGCCCAGGGCGTCGTCGATAAAGTCCAGCAGCAGGGCGTTGACCAGCTTGGGTGACTCGACCGGCATCATATGGCGTTGATCGGCTAGCACGGCAGTGCGGGCCCGAGGAATGCGCGCGGCCAGCTGGCGCGCCATCTCCGGGGTCGAGCCGCTGTCGAGCTCGCCGGTGGCCACCAGGGTGGGCACCTGGATGCTGTCCAGGCGCTCGGCGCCATAGCGGTCCTGGGTCGCGAACAGCGCATAGGTGGTCAGATAGCCCTGGGGGTCGTTGTTGGCGAAGGCCTGCCGCAGCGCCTGGATCTGCGCCGGATTGGCACCCTGGTATTCGCGGCTGAACCAGCGGGCCAGGGCACTATCCAGGTTGGCGTCGGGGCCTTCGAGTTCGGCCTGGCGGGTCCGCTCCAGGACCCCGCTGCGTTGCTCCACCGAGCGATTGAACACGCTGTTGAGGATCACCAGCGCGTCCAGTCGCTGCGGATGGCCGAGGGCGAAGGCCCGGGCAACCAGGCCGCCCATGGAGAAGCCGACCACCACCGCCGTCTCCAGCGCCAGGTGATCGAGCAACTCGGCGAGCTGCCCGGCATAGTCGTCGAGCGTCGCTTCCGCCGCCGGACGCCGGCTGGCGCCGTGCCCGAGCATGTCGTAGGCGATCACCTGGTAGCGTGGGGCGAGGCCCGCGAGTTGACCGCCCCACATCTCCTTGCTGAGCCCCACGCCATGGATCAGGACGAGCGGGCTGCCATCGCCGGCGATGCTGTAGGCGGTGCCGGCGGGGGTCTTGGCGTCTGTAGACCGGATCATTCGCGGATTCTCCTCAGCGCGCCTTTTCAGCCGCGAGTTCCTCGAGGTCGATGTAGCGGTTGCCGATGCGCGGATGCAGGCGGCCACCGTCGGCGGCGCCCAGTACTACCACGATCTCGTCGGCGCGCGGCGCGTCCTCGATGCGCATTTCCAGGGTGATGTAGTGCGATCTCAGGCCCTCGTCGTCCTTGTGCATCATGGGGATCTGGATGGAGGTGCCCGGCGCGCCGCGCTTGTTGGTGAAGCTCAGGTAGCTCTTGGCCTGGACCGCCTCGCGGTAGTGGTTGCCGAATCTGAGGGTGTGGATGACCGCCGAGGCGTGTTCGATCTCGCCGTCGGCGCCGACCACCGCCGCCTTGCCGTAGGCCTCGATGCGCTCGGCGCCGCCGATGGCACGGGTCAGGCGCTCGACGATGAAGGCGCCGAGGTCGGAGCAGTGGGCCTTGATCTCGGGCTTGAGGTCTTCGACGAAGCCCTTGCCGGCCCAGGGGTTGCGGATCACCACGGCGACGCCGGCCATGGTCACCGGCTTGTCGGTGGCCTTGCCGCCTTCGATGTGGGTCTCTTCGAGGTAGGTGACGACCTTGCGGATTTCGAAACTCATGCTGACTCCAGAGATGTCTGTTGGATGATGGTATGCCAGGCGCTTGGGCGTGTTGGAGGTCTGCGTCTCGGCGCAGACCGCGGATCAGGCGAAGGCCGGCGCAACCTGGTCGATGAACAGCTGCAGCGACTTCTTCTTCTCGGCGAAGGGCAGGCTGTTGTCGCACCAGAAGCTGAATTCGTCGACGCCCAGTTCCTCGTAGTGCCGCAGGCGGGCAATGACTTCTTCGGGGGTGCCGATCATGGTGTTCTTGCGGATGTTTTCCAGCTCGAACTCCGGGCGGCCGGCGAATTTCTCTTCCGGACTCGGCGCGAGAAAGCCGTTGACCGGGGTTTCCTTGTTGCCGAACCAGGCATCGAAGGTGCGGTAGAAGCGGCCGATGGCCTGGGCGCCGATCTTCCAGCCCTCGGGCTCGGCGGCGGCGTGCACATGGGTGTGGCGCAGCACCATCAGCTTGGGCCGGGGCACCCCGGGATTGTTGGCCAGGGCGCTGTCGAACTTGTGCTTGAGGTCGACCACCTCCTCGTCGCCCTTCATCAGCGGCGTGACCATGACGTTGCAGCCGTTGGCCACGGCGAAGTTGTGCGAATCCGGATCCCGTGCGGCGATCCAGATCGGCGGAGTGCCGACCGGCTTGGGCACACTGGTGGAGGTGGGGAATTGCCAGACCTCGCCGTCGTGGGCGTAGTCGCCTTCCCAGAGCTTGCGCAGCGCCGGCACCAGTTCGCGCAGGTGCTTGCCACCGGCGGTGGCGGGCAGGCCGCCGGCCATGCGATCGAATTCCACCTGGTAGGCGCCACGCGCCAGGCCCACTTCCATGCGGCCTGCGCTGATGACATCGAGCAGGGCGCATTCGCCGGCGGCGCGCAGCGGGTGCCAGAAGGGCGCGATCAGCGTCCCTGCGCCCAGGCGGATGGTCGAGGTCCGGGCAGCCAGGTTGGCCAGGATCGGCATGGGGCTGGGGGAAATGGTGTATTCCATCGCATGATGCTCACCGACCCAGACGGTGCAGAAACCACCGGCCTCGGCCATCAGGGTCAGTTCGGTCAGCTCTTCGAACAGCTGCCGATGGCTGACGCTTTCGTCCCAGCGTTCCATGTGCACGAACAGGGAAAATTTCATAGCAGCCTACCTCTTGTCTTCCACCCCGGCACAGGGGCTCGGGTGTCTCTTGTTGGCGGTACGCGACGGCTCGGCCAGTCGATGTTTTTATTGGTATACCATAATACGCGAACTGGCAAGCAGAGATGTAGCGAGATCTGGTGGCCGTAATTGACCGGCCCGACTACCGGCGCGGGGGTTGTTGTGTAATCTGGTATACCGTAATACTTTCTGCTCACCAGGACGACCTGTCCAGCAGGCGTCTTCCACAACTACAACAATGGAATTCCTGGATGTCCGCAGCCCCTCGCTCCGCCGTCGCCATCGAAACCCATACCGTGGATCACGTCGCTCCGGCCGAACGCCACGGCCATAGCCGCGATCTCTTCACCCTCTGGTTCAGCACCAATATCGCGCCGCTGCCCATCGTCACCGGGGCCATGGTGGTCCAGACCTTCCACCTGAATCTGGCCTGGGGCCTGCTAGCCATCGTGCTCGGGCATCTGCTCGGCGGGGTGGTGCTGGCCCTGGCCTCGGCCCAGGGCCCGCGCCTGGGCATTCCGCAGATGGTGCAGAGCCGCGGCCAGTTCGGCCGCTATGGCGCGCTGTTGATCGTCTGCGTCACGGCGCTGATCTACGTGGGCTTCTTCACCTCCAACGTGGTGCTGGCCGGCAAGTCGATCCAGGGCCTGGTGCCGGCGGTGCCCATGCCGGTGGCCATCGTGCTCGGCGCCCTGAGCGCCACCGCCATCGGGGTGATCGGCTATCGCTGCATCCATACGCTCAATCGCTGGGGCACCTGGGTGATGGGCGCCGGACTGCTGGCCGGCTTCGCGATGATGCTTAGCCAGCCCCTGCCGGCGGACTTCCTCACCCGCGGCGGCCTCAACGCCAGCGGCTTCATCGCCACCCTGTCGCTGGGGGTGATCTGGCAACTGAGCTTCTCGCCCTACACCAGCGACTATTCGCGCTATCTGCCGGAATCCGTCGGCATCGCGCGCCCCTTCTGGGCCACCTATCTCGGCGCCACCCTGGGCACCATCCTGGCGTTTTCCTTCGGTGTGGTGGCGGTGCTGGCGGTGCCAGCCGGCGGCGACGCCATGGCCGCCGTGGCCCAGGCCACCGGCTGGCTGGGCCCGGTACTGATGGTGCTGTTCCTGCTCAACATCATCAGCCACAACGCCCTCAACCTCTATGGCGCGGTGCTCGCCATCATCACCTGCGTGCAGACCTTTGCCGCCGGCTGGACGCCGGGCGTCAAGGTCAAGGTGGTGTTGTCGAGTCTGGTGCTGGTGGGCTGTTGCGGCGTGGCGCTGATGGCCTCCGCCGATTTCATCGAGAGATTCATCGGCCTGGTGCTGGCCATGACCATGATCCTGGTGCCCTGGGCCGCCATCAATCTGATCGACTTCTATCTGATCAAGCGCGGCGACTATCACATTCCCTCGCTGTTCGCCGCCGAGGGCGGCCGCTATGGCCGCTTCAACCGCCATGCCATCGCCGCCTATGCGGTCGGCATCCTGGTGCAGCTGCCGTTTGCCAACACCGCGCTGTTCAAGGGGCCCTATGCCGACCTGGTGGCGGGCGCCGATCTGTCCTGGCTGTTCGGGCTGCTGGTGACCTGCCCGCTGTATTTCTGGCTGGCCTACCAGGGCTCGCCGGCCCAGGCCGCCCGGCTGCAGGGCGCCTCTGCACAATGACCGGCACCGCTGCTGCCCGCCACCTTCAATCCCCTCCCGAGGAATCCCGCTCATGTTGCAAGACGCTTCCCTGTTTCGCCAGCAAGCCTATGTCGACGGCGCCTGGATCGACGCCGACAGCGGCGCCACCGTCAAAGTGGACAACCCGGCCACCGGAGAGACCCTGGGCACCATTCCCAAGCTCGGCCGCGCCGAGACCAAGCGCGCCATCGACGCCGCCAACCGCGCTCTGCCGGCCTGGCGCGCA
>NZ_QBIZ02000016.1:0-124224 GCF_003057735.2 Pseudomonas sp. RIT411 | reverse complement strand
GCGGTCGGCCAGGTCGGGCGACAGGGCCAGCTTGGTCGGCCAGCCCACCAGCAGGCGACCTTCCTCGGCGAGAAAGGCATTGTCCGGACGCACCAGTCCGGATTGCGCCGGCTCGGCGCGATCCACGCGCAGGGTCGCCCAGCGCGCGCCGGCGAAGTCGATCCAGGGCAGCAGGCGCTGCAACTCCTCGCGCGCCGCGGCGATCTGCGCCTGGGGTTCGCGCGCCACGCCCTCGGCTTCGGCCAGGTCGCCACCCAGGTACCACAGCCACTGGCCGTCGGCGGTGGGGTGGCTGGTGATGGTCACCCGCGGCTTGGGGCCGCCGCCCAGGCAGTGGGCGTAGAGGGGTTTGAGCATGGGGCCCTTGACCACCACCATGTGCAGCGGGCGGCGCTGCATGGCCGGTTGTTCGAGACCGAGGGCCTGGAGCAGATCGGCCATGCCGGCGCCGGCGGTGAGCACGATGCGGCGGGCGCGAATGGGCTGGCCGTCCACCACCAGGCCGGTCAGTTCGCCGGCTTCGCGCAGCGGTTGCAGCTCATGCCCGGCCAGCAGGCTGTCGCCGGCCAGCTCGGCCAGGCGCGCGACCAGGCTGGGCACGTCCAGCACCAGTTCGGCCAGGCGATAGACCTTGCCCTTGAAGGCGCGGTCGCGCAGGGCCGGGGGCAGTTCGTCGCCCTTGACGGCGTCCACCCGGCCGCGCACCGCCTTGCTGGCGAAGAAGCTGGTGAGGTTGCCGGCCAGACTGCCCGGCGACCAGAGGTAGTGGGCTTCGGAGAGCAGGCGCACGCCGGAGAGATCCAGCTCGCCGCTGCCGGCCAGGCTCTCGCGCCAGCGCCGCGGCATGTCGGCGATGGCTTCGGAGGCACCGGTGAGCATCCCGGTCAGGGCGTACTTGGTGCCGCCATGGATGATGCCCTGGGACTTGCCGCTCTGGCCGCCGCCCAGGGCGCCGGTCTCCACCAGCACGGTGGCGTAGCCGGCGCGTCGGAGGCGGGCGTTGAGCCAGAGGCCGGCGACGCCGCCGCCGACGATGAGGATATCGGTGGACCAGGGTTGGGACATGAACGGCCTGCTCGGATGATCGGCAAAGAGGCGATTTTACACGCTCCTCGCCGCCACTGGTCTCAATGCCCGGTACTGCCGGAAAACAGCTGGATCACCACCACCCCGGCGACGATCAGCCCCATGCCCAGCAGGGCCGGCAGGTCCAGCTTCTGGTCGTAGAGAAAGGCCGCGGCGATGCTCACCAGCACGATGCCGAGGCCGGCCCAGATGGCGTAGGCGATGCCCACCGGGATGCTGCGCACCACCAGGGTCAGCATCCAGAAGGCCAGCCCGTAGCCACAAACGACCAGGAACAGCGGCAGCGGCTTGCTGAAGCCACTGATGGCCTTCATGGAGGTGGTGGCGACGACTTCGGCGGCGATGGCGATGGCCAGGTAGATGTATCCGCTCATGGGCTTCCTCCTGTAGAAGGCCCCATTGTGCCTTTCCAGGCGATAGGTGAAAGTTGATACCTATCTGTCGGGGAGATGGGTCGTGCAGTGGAATCTTGAGCAGCTGGAGATCTTCGTCGGCATCGCCGAGGGCGCGAGTTTCTCGGCGATGGCGCGGCGTCTGGGCCGGGCGCAATCGGCGATCAGCTCGGCCATCGCCCTGCTGGAGACCGATCTGGGCGTGGCACTGTTCGTGCGCAGCAACGGGCGCACGCCGGTCATCACCGCGGCCGGTCTGGCCCTGCTGGAGGAGGCGCGCGAGGTGCTGCGCCAGTGTCAGCGGCTGGACAGCCGGGCCCAGGCCCTCTGCGCTGGACAGGAACCGCTGTTGCGCCTGGCCCTGGACGAGGCCATGCCCTACCAGCCGGTACTCGATGCGCTGGACGCCCTGGCCGCGGCCTTTCCGCACCTGGAGGTCCAGCTCACCAGTGGCGCCCAGGGCGATGTGGCGCGCAAGCTGCTGACCGACCAGGCCGACCTCGGCCTGCTGTTTCGCCATGAGCACATGCCCGCGGCCCTGGAGCGCCAGGCCCTGGGCGATGTCGCCCAGGTCACCGCTTGCGGCGCCCAGCATCCCTTGGCACTCCAGCAGGGCGTGGGGCGGCGCGAACTGGCCCGCCACCGCCAGCTGCTGATCGCGCCGCTGGAGAATCCCTATCCCGGCGGCGAGCAGATCGCCCCCCAGGTCTGGCGCGCCGACAGCTTCTACCTGCTCGCCGAATTGCTGATGCGCGGCCTGGGCTGGGGCTGGCTGCCGCGACACGTGGCGCGCTATCCCACCTACCAGGGCTTGCTGGCCGAACTGGCCTGCGACTGGGTACCTCCGGCCCTGGTGGTGGAGTTGGCCTGGCGCCGCAACGCCGCACCGGGACCGGCGGCGCGCTGGCTGGCGCAGCGCCTGGCGGAAGAGTTGCGGGCGATCGGTTGAATCGACGTGTTGGGCTTCCAGCACTCGCCCACAACTCTTTCCAACGAACACCCATTCTGGCCAGATCCGTGGGCCAGCTTGGCCAGCGCCAGGTCGCCCGGGCTGCAATACTCGACTCATCCCTTTCCCGCCGGTGAAGATCGCCATGACCACACCTCCCGCCCTCGGCCAGCGCTTTGTCTTCGTCGTCCTGGCGCTGATCTTTCTCGCCCTGCTGGTTTCGGCGGGCGTCAGGTCCACCCCCGGCGTATTGCTCTTGCCGCTGCAGGACACCTTTGGCTGGAGTCGCGAGACGGTCTCGCTTGCCGCTGCCATCGGCATCTTTCTCTATGGCCTGGTAGGCCCCTTCGCCGCGGCCCTGATGCAGACCCTCGGCATCCGCCGCACCCTGCTCGGCGGCCTCACCCTGATCAGCCTGGCCACCGCCCTGAGCACCCTGATGCGCGAACCCTGGCATCTGGTCGCCACCTGGGGCGTGCTCAGCGGCCTGGGCACCGGTTGCGTGGCCATGGTGCTGGGCGCGGCCATCGTCAATCGCTGGTTCGTCGCCCGGCGGGGGCTGATGATGGGGCTGCTGGCGGCCAGCACCGCCACCGGCAATCTGGTCTTTCTGCCGCTGCTGGCCCATCTCGCCAGCCACGAAGGCTGGCAGACCGTGGTGCTCACCGTGGCCGTGGCCAGCGCCGCGCTGATCCCGCTGGTGGCCTGGCTGCTGCCGGAGCGGCCGGCGGACATCGGCCTGCGGCCCCATGGCGCCCCGGCGGACTACCAGGCGCCGGCTGCTACCGCACCGGGCAACCTGTTTCGCGTGACCCTCGGCACCCTGGCCATGGCCAGTCGGCGGCGTGATTTCTGGTTGCTGTTCCTGACCTTCTTCGTCTGTGGCTTCACCACCAATGGGCTGATTGGCACCCACTTCATCGCCATGGGCCATGACCACGGGCTGTCCCAGGTGCAGGCCGCCGGGATCCTCGCGCTGATGGGCATCTTCGATCTGGTAGGCACCACCGCTTCCGGCTGGCTGACCGACAGGTACGATCCGCGCCGCCTGCTGTTCGTCTACTACAGCCTGCGCGGCCTCTCGCTGATCTACCTGCCATTCTCCGGTTTCGCCCCCGAGCAGCTGCTGCTGTTCGGCATCTTCTACGGGCTGGACTGGATCGCCACCGTGCCGCCCACGGTCAAGCTGACCAACCAGAGCTTTGGCGAAAAGAGCGCGCCGGTGGTGTTCGGCTGGGTGTTCTGCGGCCACATGCTCGGCGCCGCCTGTGCGGCCTTTCTCGCCGGGGCCCTGCGCGAGCACTTCGGCTCCTACCAGGAGGCCCTGGTGCTGGCCGGCCTGACCGGCATCCTGGCGGCGCTGATGGCCCTCTGGATCGGCCGGCCGAGCGCCGCGGGTGCCGGGCGCTCGGCCGTGCCCGAGGTGGGCTAGGCGGGCTTCAGGTCCAGCGGCACGGCGGTCGGCGCGCGGTGCAGCATCGAGGCCGGGATCGCCAGGATCAGCAGGCCGCTGATGAACAGGCAGGCGCCGAGCACATAGGTGCCGTTGTTGATGTCGCCGGTGAGGGTTTCCATGGTCGCGGTGATCATGGAGCCGGTGAAGCCGGAGAGGTTGCCGATGGCGTTGATCATGCCGATGCCCGCCGCGGCGGCGACGCCGGAAAGCAGGGTGCCAGGCAGCGACCAGAAGATCGGCATCAGCGCCAGCAGCCCCGAGGCGGCCACGGTGAGGAAGAAGATCGACAGCACGATGTTGTGGATGAACCAGGCGCTCAGCACCAGGCCCAGGGCGCCGACGAAGGCCGGCACCGCCGCGTGCAGCCGCTGCTCGCCGGTGCGGGCCGAGTGGCGGGCGTTGAGCAGCATGACCACCAGGGCGACGCTGTAGGGGATGGCGGTGAGCAGGCCGATCTGCAGGCTGCCGCTGACACCGGCGTTCTTGATGATCGAGGGCATCCAGAAGGCCAGGCCATAGAAGCCGGTGTTGAAGGTCAGCAGGATGAACACCAGCAGCCAGACCCGCGGATTGAAGAACACCTCGCCGAGTCGCGAGGCCTTGCCGGCGTTCTGCTGCTCCAGGTTGCGCTTGAGCAGGGCCTTTTCCCGGGCGTCCAGCCAGGGCGCCTTGTCGATGTTGTCGCTCAGGCAGCAGAACACCACCACCGCCATGATGATCGAGGGCACCCCTTCCACCAGCAGCATCCACTGCCAGCCGGCCAGACCGTGCCAGTTGTGCAGACTGCTCATCAGCCAGCCGGAGAGCACGCCGCCAAAGCTCAGGCTGAAGGGCAGGGCGATGAGGAAGCCCGACATCACCCGACTCTGTCGGCGGGTCGGAAACCAGTAGTTGAGATAGAGGATCACGCCGGGAAAGAAGCCCGCCTCGCAGACGCCCAGCAGGAAGCGCAGCACATAGAAGAGGGTGCTCGACTGCATGCCGAAGAACTGCGCCAGCGGCTGGGTGAAGGCCACCGCCATGGAGATGATCGCCCAGGTCAGCATGATGCGGGCGATCCAGAAGCGCGCGCCGTAGCGATGCAGCAGGAGGTTGCTGGGGACCTCGAAGAGGAAATAGCCCCAGAAGAACATGCTGGCGCCAAGGGCATAGACGGTGTTGCTGAAGCCGAGGTCGTCGAGCATGTCCAGCTTGGCGAAGCCGACGTTGACCCGATCCAGGTAGGCGGCGATGTAGCACAGCAGCAGGATCGGCAGGATGCGCAGCACCACCTTGCGATAGGTGCGTTCTTCGAAGGCGTCGCCAGCGGCGCCCTGGGGAGCGGTGGTCTCGAACATGGGAATGACCTTCGGGGCCTTGGGGCCCGTTGTTGTTATTGAAGAGGTCGAAGGCGGCCGGGGATGCAGGGTGGCCGTCTGAATTGCCAGGCCACTCTAGGAGCGAGAGCGATTCTTTCCCGATGGCATTTGCGGATCATTCGATAACGGCGCGTTATCGAAGCCTCTAGGCCGAGGCCTCTCCGCGACCGGCATGGCTCAGCAGGATGGCGGCGAATTCCCGGGCCGCCTCGCCCAGGGGTTCGCCCTTGCGGGTGAGGATGCCGTAGTCCTGCGCCGGCAGGTGCAAGGGCAGCTCCAGGGCACTGAGCGCGCCGCTGGCGAGATAGGGCTCGACCATGGCCTCGGGCAGCATGCCGATCATGGGGCCGGCGCGTAGCACCTGGAGAAAGGTCTGCATGGAGATGGTGTCGATGGTGTTGCTCGGCACCGGCAGGCCGGCAGCGGCGAAGGCCCGCTCCATGCGCCCGCGGATGGGCGTGCCCTTGGGATAGAGGATCCAGGGCCAGGCCAGCACCTGGTCGAGGCCCACGGGGCCGCTGCCCACCAGCGGGTGATCGGCGTTGACCACGAAGCGGAAGGGCTCCGGCGCCAGGGGCTGGAAGTCGAAGCGCTGGGCCTGGGCTTCGTCGGTGAAACGCGCCACCGCCAGGTGCAGCAGCTTGTCGTCGAGCATCTCCATCAGGTGATCGCTGGTCTGCTCCATCACCTCGATGGCCAGCAGCGGCCAGCGCTGCTTGATCGCGACGATGGCCTGCGGCAGGGCCACCGCGGTGGCGGCGAAGATGCCGCCGACCTTGAGCTGGCCATGACCACCGCGCCTCAGGCTGTCGATCTGCTCGGCGAAGCCGCGGGCATCGTTGAGCGCCACCCGCGCATAGCGCAGCACGTGCTCACCCAGGGCGGTGGGTGGCATGCTGCGCGGCTGGCGCTCGAACAGGGCGAAGCCCAGCAGGTGCTCGATCTCCTTGAGCATCTTGCTGATGGCCGGCTGGCTGAGATTCATCTGCTGCGCGGCCAGGTGCATGTTGCGGGTGCGCCCCAGGGTGTCGATCAGCAGCAGGTGGCGAAACTTGAGCCAGTGGCAGATCTGGCTGAACGACGGCTCGGACACGCGTGCCTCCCGGGCGATAAGCGCAGGTTATCGAATGATGAAATAAGCCCATTTGAGTTTATCAGTCCGGCTGCCTAGCGTGGACCCATCAGCCCTGGAGTCCTGCCCATGTCCCTTCGTCTCTCGCCTGCCAATACCCTTCCCACCGATGGCTTGGCCGGCACCCTGGTGGGCCGCGCCTGGGTGCCCGGCCCGCTGGCCGGTCCCTCGCCCGTGGTGCTGCGCGAAGACGGCGTCTTCGATGTCTCCCAGCGGTTCGCCACCTTAAGTGCCCTGTTCGAGGAAGACGCGCCGCTGCAGGCCCTGCGCGATACCCCCGGACGTTACCTCGGCAGCGTGGAGGAACTGCTGGCCAACAGCGGCGAGCAGGCCGCTGCGGACCGTCTGCACCTGCTGCCGCCAGCCGATCTGCAGGTGATCAAGGCCGCCGGGGTGACCTTTGCCGCCAGCATGCTGGAGCGGGTGATCGAAGAGCAGGCCGGTGGCGATGCCGGGCGCGCCGTAGCCATCCGCGAGCAGGTGCAGGCGGTGATCGGCGCGGACCTGCAGGGCTTGGAGCCGGGCAGTCCGCGCGCCCAGGCGCTCAAGGCGCTGCTGATCGAGAAGGGCATGTGGTCGCAGTACCTGGAGGTGGGCATCGGGCCGGACGCCGAGATCTTCACCAAGGCGCCGGTGCTGGCCGCGGTCGGCTCTGGCAGCGCCATCGGCATCCACCCCGTGTCCCAGTGGAACAATCCCGAACCCGAGGTGGTGCTGGTGGCCGATAGCCGCGGCCGCCTGCATGGCGCCACCCTGGGCAATGACGTCAACCTGCGCGACATCGAGGGCCGCAGCGCCCTGTTGCTGAGCAAGGCCAAGGACAACAACGCCTCCTGCGCCCTGGGGCCCTTCATCCGCCTGTTCGACGAGACCTTCGATCTCGACCAGGTGCGCCAGTGCGTGGTGACCCTGGAGGTCCAGGGCGAAGACGGCTTCCGGCTCCAGGGCAGCAGCTCCATGGCGCAGATCAGTCGCGATCCCACCGATCTCGCCGCCCAGACCCTCAATGCCAACCACCAGTATCCCGACGGCTTCGTGCTCTTTCTCGGCACCCTGTTCGCCCCGACCCAGGACCGTGACGCCCCGGGCGGTGGCTTCACCCACAAGGTGGGTGACCGGGTGAGCATCGCCAGCCCGCTGCTGGGCACCCTGCACAACCGGGTGACCACCAGCGACCAGGCCCCGGCCTGGCGCTTCGGCCTCGGCGCCCTGATGCACAACCTGGCCGCCCGTGGCCTGCTGGGCCGCTGATCCTTTCTTTCCTAATAACAACTAGAGACCATCATGACTTCCGCCAAACGCCCGCTGCGCAGCCAGCTCTGGTTCGATGATCCTGCCCACGCCGACATGACCGCGCTCTATGTCGAGCGCTACATGAACTACGGCCTGACCCGCGACGAACTCCAGTCCGGTCGCCCCATCATCGGCATCGCCCAGACCGGCAGCGATCTCACCCCCTGCAATCGCCACCACCTGGAACTGGCCCAGCGGGTCAAGGCCGGCATCCGCGATGCGGGCGGCATCCCCATGGAATTCCCGGTGCACCCCATCGCCGAGCAGAGTCGCCGGCCCACCGCGGCCCTGGATCGCAACCTGGCCTACCTCGGCCTGGTGGAGATCCTGCATGGCTTCCCGCTGGATGGCGTGGTGCTCACCACCGGCTGCGACAAGACCACCCCGGCCTGCCTGATGGCCGCGGCCACCACCGACCTGCCAGCCATCGTGCTGTCCGGCGGACCGATGCTCGACGGGCATTTCAAGGGCGAGCTGATCGGCTCCGGCACCGTGCTCTGGCACGCACGCAACCTGCTGGCGACCGGCGAGATCGACTACGAGGGCTTCATGGCCCTGACCACTGCCGCCTCGCCCTCGGTGGGCCACTGCAACACCATGGGCACGGCCCTGTCGATGAATGCCCTGGCCGAGACCCTGGGCATGTCGCTGCCCGGCTGCGCCAGCATCCCCGCGCCTTACCGTGAGCGCGGCCAGATGGCCTATGCCACCGGCAAGCGCATCTGCCAGCTGGTGCTGGACGACGTCCGCCCCTCGCAGATCATGACCCGCGAGGCCTTCGAGAACGCCATCGTGGTGGCCTCGGCCCTGGGCGCCTCCAGCAATTGTCCGCCGCACCTGATCGCCATCGCCCGGCACATGGGCATCGAATTGTCGCTGGACGACTGGCAACGCCTGGGCGAGGACATCCCGCTGCTGGCCAACTGCATGCCGGCCGGCAAGTATTTGGGCGAAGGCTTCCACCGCGCCGGCGGGGTGCCAGCGGTGCTCCACGAACTGCTCAAGGCCGGCCGGCTGCACGGCGAGTGCCTGACCGTCTCCGGCAAGACCATCGGCACCATCGCCGAGGGCGCCGCCAGCTCGGATCCTGCGGTGATCCAGCCCTATGAGGCGCCGCTCAAGCACCGCGCCGGCTTCATCGTGCTCAGCGGAAACTTCTTCGATAGCGCCATCATGAAGATGTCGGTGGTGGGCGAGGCCTTCCGTCAGACCTACCTGGCCGAGCCGGGCAAGGAAAACAGCTTCGAGGCGCGGGCCATCGTCTTCGAAGGCCCGGAGGACTACCACGCTCGCATCGACGATCCGGCGCTGGACATCGACGAACGCTGCATCCTGGTGATCCGCGGCGCCGGTCCGGTGGGTTATCCGGGCAGCGCCGAGGTGGTCAACATGGCGCCCCCGGCGGCGCTGATCAAGAAGGGCATCGATTCCCTGCCGTGCCTGGGCGACGGTCGCCAGAGCGGCACCTCGGCCAGCCCTTCGATCCTCAACATGTCGCCGGAAGCGGCGGTGGGCGGCGGCCTGGCGCTGCTCAAGACCAACGACCGGCTGCGCGTGGACCTCAATGCCCGCAGCGTCGACGTGCTGCTCGACGATGGCGAACTGGAGCGCCGCCGCGCCGAATGGACGCCCAACCTGCCGCCGGCCCAGACCCCCTGGCAGGAACTCTATCGGCAACTGGTGGGCCAGCTCTCCACCGGCGGCTGCCTGGAACCGGCCACCCTGCACCTCAAGGTGATCGCCCGCGAGGGCGGGGTGCCGCGGCATTCGCACTGAGAGTCTGTTCAAAGGCTCGCGAGCTAGAGCCAAACAAGGCGAAAATGTTTGAGGACGCGGAGTTTACGAATAGTAAATGAGCATTCCGAAAGCATTTTCAACGCCGTTTGGCCGACGCGCAGCAGCCTTCTGGACAGGCTCGGAGGTATCGGGCTCGCACTAGCGGCCCTGCTTCATTAAGCTCTGCCGCCATGAATCGTACCCTCTATAGCCTGATCTTCACCCTGGCCTTGCCCTTCATCCTGCTGCGCCTGCTCTGGCGCGGCCGCAAGGCCCCCGCCTATCGGCAGCGCATCGGCGAACGCCTGGCGCTGGGCTTGCCTGAGGTGTCGCCCGGCGGCATCTGGGTACACGCGGTGTCGGTGGGGGAGAGCATCGCCGCCGCGCCGGTGATTCGCGCCCTGCGCCAGCGGCATCCCGACCTGCCGATCATTGTGACCTGCATGACGCCCACCGGCTCGGAGCGCATCCGCGCCCTGTTCGGTGATGACGTCCAGCATTGCTACCTGCCCTACGACCTGCCCTGGCTGGCCGGGCGTTTCCTCGACCGGCTCGGGCCCAGTCTGGGGGTGGTGATGGAGACCGAGCTCTGGCCCAACCTCATCCACCAGGCGGCGCGCCGCGATATTCCCATCGCCCTGGCCAATGGCCGGCTGTCCGAGCGCTCGGCTCGTGGCTACGGAAAGCTGGGTGGGGTAACGGGGCCGATGCTGGCGGAACTGGCCTGGCTGGCGGTACAGACGCCGGTGGAGGCCGAACGCTTCCGGGCCCTCGGCGCCCGCGCCGAGCGGGTCACGGTGACCGGTTCCATCAAGTTCGACCTGCGCATCGATCCCGCGCTGCCGGTCCGCGCCGCTGCGCTGCGCCAGGGCTGGGGCCAGCGCCCGGTATGGATCGCCGCCAGCACCCATGCCGGCGAAGACGGGATCCTGCTCCAGGCCCATCGCCAGCTGCTGGCCGCACACCCCGATGCGCTACTGATCCTGGTGCCGCGCCATCCCGAGCGCTTTCCCGAGGTATTGGCCGAGGTGCGTCGTGAAGGTTTCGGCGTGGTGCAGCGCTCGACGGGAGAGGCGGTGCAGCCGCAGACCCAGGTGCTGCTGGGCGACACCATGGGCGAATTGCTGTTTCTCTACGCCCTGGCCGATGTCGCCTTCGTCGGCGGCAGCCTGATCGAGCGGGGCGGTCACAATCCGCTGGAGCCGGCTGCCCTCGGTGTGCCGGTGCTCAGCGGTCCCCACGTGTTCAACTTTCTCGACATCGTCGCCCAGCTGCGCGATGCCGGTGCTCTGGAAACCGTGGCAGAGGCCTCGGCCATCGCCACCGCCGTGGCCCGGCTCTGGGCCGAGCCGGCGGAAGCCGCGCGACGCCAGCAGGCGGGCCTGGCGGTCCTGGCCGCCAATCAGGGCGCGCTGGAGCGACTGCTCTCCGGACTGGACAGGTTGCTCACCCCCTGAGCCGAGCGCGCCGGCAGGACGTCGGCGCGGGTCTTGGCCAGGTCCGGCGGCAGGAAGTCGCGATCCGGGTCGTAGTGGGGATCGAGATAGCCGGACAGCGCCAGCAGGTCGTTGGGCGCCAGGGTGCCGGCCGCCTGCTTGAGCCTCAGAGTGTCCAGGATGTAGTTGTAGCGGGCGTCGTTGTACTGGCGCACGGCGTTGTACAGCAACCGCTGGGCGTCGAGCACGTCGACGATGGTGCGGCTGCCCACCTGGTAGGCGATCTCGGTGGCTCTCAAGGCGCGCTGGCTGGAGGCGATGGACAGCCGGCGGGCGCGCACCTGCTCGATGTCGGTATTGATCGCCCGGTGGGCGTTACGGGTGTTCTGCACCACCTGGCGGCGCAGACTCTCCTGGCGCTGTTCGCTCTGGTCGAGCTGCTGGTAGGCCTGGCGCGCCTGGGAGCTGGTGGCCCCACCGCTGTACAGCGGCAGCTCCACCTGGATGCCGATGCTGCGGCTGTTGACCGGGCTGCCGAACAGGGATAGCTGCTCGGCGTTGGGCAGATTCACCGCGTCGTTGTCGCTGTGGCTGTAGCGCGCCACCGCATCCACCGTCGGCAGGTGTCCGGCGCGGCGCTGGCGCAGGGTCTCCTGGGCGGCGTTGACGCCCTGGCCGGCGGCCAGCAGCTGCAGATTCTGGCGCATGGCGGTGTCCACCCACAGCCGCGCATCGTTGGGCTGTGGCGGCAGGATCGGCAGGTCGTGGCGGATGCCGGCGATGCTGCCGTAGTCGCGATCGGTCAGCCGGGTCAGGGCCTGGAAGGCGTCGGCCACCTGCTGCTCGCTCTGGGAGCGGTTGGCCTGGGCGTTGTCGAAGCTGGCCTGGGCCTGGAGCACGTCGGTGTCGTCGGTCAGGCCGACCTTGTAGCGCTCGCGGGACTGGTCCAACTGGCGGTACAGCGCCTTTTCCTCGGCGCGGGCGGTGGCCAGGGCGTCCTGGGCACGCAGGGCGCTGAAATAGCCCTCGGCGGTCTGCAGGATGAGTTGCTGCTGGGCGGCGGAGAATTGCAGCTCGGCCTGCTCGGTGGCGGCCTGGGCAGCCTTGAGCTGGAACCAGCGATCGGCGCGGAACAGCGGCTGGCTGAGGGTGGCCTGGATCAGCTGGCTGCTGCGATCGCTGCTGTAGCGACCACCCTGGACGCCCAGCGCCGCATTGTCCTTGAGTTGCAGACTGGTATGGGTGTCGTTGAACTGGGCGCCGAGCCCGATCTGCGGCAGCAGGCCGGCGCGCGCCTGGGGCACCGCCTCGCGCTGGGCGCCGAGGCCGGCGCGTTCGGCGGCGAGATCGGCGTTGTTGTCCAGCGCCTCGCGGTAGACGTCGAGCAGGCCATTGCCGGCGACCTGGGTCTGGGCCTGGGCCAGGCCGGCCGAGCTGCAGAGCGCCGCGAGCAGCAGGAATCTTCGCATTCTGGGAGCCTTCCTTGAGGGACCGCGCCAGTGTAGTGGCTTCGTCCGAATCCGCCATAGGAGAGGAAATAGCGGTCGAAGTTTCTGCCGCTCTGGGTTTACACTGGCCGCGTTCTTGTCGGGGTGCGCTACGAGGCGCTGAGATCGGGTAGTCCCGGATCCCGTTGAACCTGATCAGGCTAGGCGCGCCGCATGGCGGTGCGTCAACCTGCGTAGGGAACAAGAGGGCGTCCGCAGCCTTATTCCGTGGTCGCCATCCGTCCGGGCTTGCCTCTTCTCGCGTGCCCACCCTTCGTCCAGGTTCTTCCCTCGGCAACGCGCCCACCAGGAGAGCCTCGATGAACAAGCAGAACAACGTCACCGATTTCACCCGCGTCGACCGCCAGTCCACCCAGCCGCTGCCCAATTCGCGCAAGGTCTATCTGACCGGCTCGCGACCCGACATCCGCGTGCCGGTGCGGGAAATTTCCCTGGCCGACACCCCCACCGCTTTCGGCGGCGAACAGAACGCCCCGGTATTCGTCTACGACACCTCCGGTCCCTACACCGACCCGGCGGCGCGCATCGACCTGCGCAAGGGCCTGCCGGACGTGCGTTCGCGCTGGATCGAAGAGCGTGGCGACACCGAACTGCTGGCCGGGCTCTCTTCCGAGTTCGGCCAGGCGCGCCTGGCCGATCCGAGTCTCGCCGCCCTGAGATTCGACCTGGCGCGCCAGCCGCGGCGGGCCAAGGCCGGGCGCAACGTCTCCCAAATGCACTATGCCCGCCAGGGCATCGTCACCCCGGAGATGGAATACATCGCCATCCGCGAGAACATGAAGCTGCAGGAAGCCCGCGCCGCCGGTCTGCTCGGCAACCAGCACCGTGGCCAGAGTTTCGGCGCCAGCATTCCCCAGGAGATCACCCCGGAGTTCGTCCGCGACGAGGTAGCCCGTGGTCGCGCCATCATCCCGGCCAACATCAACCACCTGGAGCTGGAGCCGATGATCATCGGCCGCAACTTCCTGGTGAAGATCAACGGCAACATCGGCAACAGTGCCCTGGGCTCTTCCATCGAGGAAGAGGTGGAAAAGCTGACCTGGGGCATCCGCTGGGGCGCCGACACCGTGATGGACCTGTCCACCGGCAAGCACATCCACGAGACCCGCGAGTGGATCATCCGCAACTCGCCGGTCCCCATTGGCACCGTGCCCATCTACCAGGCCCTGGAAAAGGTCGGCGGCGTCGCCGAGGAACTGACCTGGGAGCTGTTCCGCGACACCCTCATCGAGCAGGCGGAGCAGGGCGTGGACTACTTCACCATCCACGCCGGGGTGCGCCTGCACTACGTGCCCCTGACCGCCAAGCGCGTCACCGGCATCGTCTCCCGCGGCGGTTCCATCATGGCCAAGTGGTGCCTGGCGCACCACAAGGAAAACTTCCTCTACACCCACTTCGAAGACATCTGCGAGATCATGCAGGCCTACGACGTGAGCTTCTCCCTGGGTGATGGCCTGCGCCCGGGCTCCATCGCCGACGCCAACGACGCCGCCCAGTTCGGCGAGCTGGAAACCCTCGGCGAGCTGACCAAGATCGCCTGGAAGCACGACGTCCAGACCATGATCGAAGGCCCCGGCCACGTGCCCATGCAGCTGATCAAGGAAAACATGGACAAGCAGCTGGAGTGCTGCGACGAGGCGCCGTTCTATACCCTCGGCCCGCTGACCACCGACATCGCCCCCGGCTACGACCACATCACCAGCGGCATCGGCGCCGCCATGATCGGCTGGTTCGGTTGCGCCATGCTCTGCTACGTGACGCCCAAGGAACACCTTGGCCTGCCCAACAAGGACGACGTCAAGACCGGCATCATCACCTACAAGATCGCCGCCCATGCCGCCGACCTCGCCAAGGGGCATCCCGGCGCCCAGATCCGCGACAATGCCCTGTCCAAGGCGCGTTTCGAATTCCGCTGGGAAGACCAGTTCAACCTGGGCCTGGACCCGGACACGGCGCGCGCCTTCCACGACGAGACCCTGCCCAAGGACTCGGCCAAGGTGGCGCACTTCTGCTCCATGTGCGGGCCCAAGTTCTGCTCCATGAAGATCACCCAGGAGGTCCGCGACTACGCCAAGGAAAACGGCCTGACCGACGAGCAGAAGGCCATCGAGGCCGGCTTCCAGGAACAGGCGGCGCGCTTCAAGGATGAAGGCGGCGTGATCTACAAGCAGGTCTGAAAATCGTAGGTTGGGCTGAGCGCAGCGAAGCCCAACAATGCCCAGATTGATCCCGCACTGTTGGGCTTCGACGGTGGAGCTGTCTCAGCCCAACCTACGTCTGCTAGGCCAGCACCCTGTTTCCGTAGATTGGCGCTGAGCCTAGCGAAGCCCAACAATGCCCAGCGCCGACCAACGACGTTGGGCGTCCTCAACCCCTTATCCACGAGACCCATCATGGCCCAGGCCCCCGGCCTCTATACCCCTACCGTCCCCGTTCCGGCGGACCGCCGTATCCTTGGCGGACGCGACCTCTTCACCCTCTGGTTCTCCCTCGGCATCGGCCTGATGGTGGCCCAGGCCGGCGCGCTGCTGGCGCCCGGACTGGGCCTGGCCGATGGCCTGCTGGTGCTGGTGCTCGGCACCGCGGTCGGGGTGCTGCTGCTGGCCGCTGCCGGCCTGGTAGGCAGCGACACCGGCCTGGCCGGCATGACCGCCTTGGGCCAGAGTCTCGGCCAGCGCGGCGCGCTGTTGCCGGCGGTGCTCAACATCACCCAGCTGATCGGCTGGGGCGCCTTCGAACTGGTGGTGATGCGCGAGGCGGCCAGCGTGCTGCTGGGCAGCTGGGGCCTGCAGGGTTGGGCCTCGCCGATGCTCTGGACCCTGGTCTTCGGCGCCCTGGCCACGGCCCTGGCGGTGGCCGGTCCGCTGACCTTCGTCCGCCGCTTTCTCAGTCGCTGGGGTATCTGGCTGCTGCTGGGCGCCTGCACCTGGCTGACCCTGGACCTGTTCCTGCGCGCCGACCTGGCCGCGCTCTGGCAGCGCCCGGGCGACGGCTCCCTGAGCCAGGCCCTGGGCTTCGACCTGGTGGTGGCCATGCCGCTGTCCTGGTTGCCGGTGATCGCCGACTACACCCGCTTCGCCCGCACCGGCCGCAGCGCCGGGCGCGGCGTCATGCTGGGCTATTTCTGCGGCAACCTCTGGCTCATGGGCTTGGGCTTCGCCTATACCCTGGCCTTTGCCAGCGGCGGTGAAGCCGACGCCCTGCTGCGCGCCCTGGCCGTGGCCGGTCTCGGCCTGCCGCTGTTGCTGATCCTGCTGGACGAGTCGGAAAACGCCTTCGCCGCCTATCACTCGGCGGCGGTGGCCACGGGTTTCCTGGCCCAGGTGAAGATCTGGCAGCTGACCCTGGCCATCGGCATCCTCTGCACCCTGCTGGCGCTGCTGGTACCCCTGGCCCAGTACGAACACTTCCTGCTGCTGATCGGTTCGGTGTTCGCCCCTCTGTTCGGCGTAGTGCTGGTGGATCACTTCCTGCTGCGCCGCCGCAAGGCTCCGCAGCGGGTACGGGCGCTGCGCCTGGAGTCCCTGATCGCCTGGGCCCTGGGCGTGGCCGTCTACCATCTGTTGCCGACCCTGCTCCCGGCCTGGGGCGCGACCCTGCCGGCCATCGTGGTGGCGGGGACTGCGCAGGCGCTGTTGGGATTGAAACGAGTTTAGCGTCCGGCCGTTGGGCTTCGCTGCGCTCAAACCAACCTACGCCTAACTGCCCCCTCTCCCGCTTGCGGGGGAGGGTTGGGGTGGGGGCAAGCCGGCACGCGTGGATGAGGCTGCGCTGTCATCCACCCTACGGCTGAGTCGGATCTGTCGGGCTTCGCTGCGCTCAACCCAGCCTACGCCTAACTGCCCCCTCTCCCGCTTGCGGGGGAGGGTTGGGGTGGGGGCAAGTCGGCACGCGTGGATAAGGCTGCGCCGTCATCCACCCTACGACTGAGCTGGATCTATCGGGCTTCGCTGCGCTCAACCCAACCTACGGCTAACTGCCCCCTCTCCCGCTTGCGGGGGAGGGTTGGGGTGGGGGTATCGCGGCCATGGGCCGCTCCTACAGAAGATTGAGTCCGCTGTAGGAGCGGCCCATGGCCGCGATCAAACCCAATTACGGCAGATGATTTCTGTTGACCAGGTCCTACGGCTGCCGCGCCTTGCCCCGGCCCGGGAAGTACTCGCCCTTGAGGATGCCATTGAGCTTGGGATAGGGGATCTTCAGTTCCGGATGGCCCATGGCGTAGGGGGCGATGCTGCCGATGTCGTACTTGAGCGTCAGGGCGCCGAAATCCAGGGCCACGTTGTTGGTCTTGAGGAAGGGCCACTGCTGGCGGAATTCGGCATCGCCGACGTTGTTGCTGAGCATCCAGGCCTCACGGGAGAGCTGCGCCAGGCGCCAGAATTCGGCTTCCTGCCCCGGCACCAACATGTCGCCCAGGGTGATCTGCCGGTCGAGATGGCGATCCCAGGTGACGAAGTCGCGGCCGGCCAGGCCATGGGCACCGCCGTTGGCCAGGTAGCTGGAGAATTCGATGATCACCAGGCCGTCATGCTGCTCACGCACCTTGGCCTGCAGATAGCTGCTCCAGCGCGGCTGGGCCTTGGCGAGGAAATCCCGCTCGTAGCTCTCCAGCGAAGCGGGGATGGGCGCGCCCGGCTCGGCGCGGGCCAGGCCCAGCAGGTGCCGCTGCACCAGGGTGTCCAGCGCCGGGTCGCCGAATTCCACGTAGTCGATGTTGATCAGCGGGCAGTCTTCGCCCTGGCAACCGGCCGGGCGGTGCTCCCAGGCCTGGTGGCGAGGCGTGAGGGGTTTGTCGAGGTTGGGGCCGAAGACGCTTTGGCAACCACCGAGCAACAGGCCGGCGAGCAGGAGGAGCGAGCGGATACGCATGGGATTCCTTGTCATGGAAACGGAGAACGACGGCTTTCGAACCCGTCTGGCCCCATAAGTTTGCCAGGGGCGGGCGGAGGTTTCCCGGCTTGTTGTCCTTTTCGCGACTTGGCGCGTCAGGGGCTGCACGCACGCAGGCGGCACGCTAGGATGATCTGATTACCTGCAATCAGCGCTGGAGCGCCCATGACCGAAGCCAACGAATCCCAGGCGCCCGCCGTTGAAATCCTGAGCCGCGAGATCTGCTTCCAGGGCTTCTACCGCATGGCCCGCTTCCGGCTGCGCCATCGCCAGTTCTCCGGTGCCCTGGGCCCGGAACTGGAACGCGAGGTCTTCGTGCGTCCCGATGCCGTCTGCGTGCTGCCCTACGACGCCGTGCGCGACGAGGTGGTGCTGATCGAGCAGTTTCGCGTCGGCGTCATGGAAAAGACCGCTCATCCCTGGCTGCTTGAGCCGGTGGCGGGCTTGGTGGACAAGCAGGGCGAGGCCGTCGAGGCGGTCGCTCATCGGGAAGCCGAGGAAGAAGCCGGGCTGACCTTGCAATCGCTCTGGCCCATCTCCACCTACTTCCCCTCGCCCGGCGGCAGTGACGAACAGGTCTATCTCTACCTGGGTCGCTGCAGCACCGTGGACGCCGGTGGCGTCCATGGCCTGGAAGAGGAGGGCGAGGACATTCGCGTCCATGTCTGGTCGCTGGACGAGGCACTGGCAGGGGTTCGTGACGGTCGAATCAATAACGCAGCGGCAATCATCGCCCTGCAATGGTTGGCGCTCAATCGCGCCGAGGTACGGGGGTTATGGGGCTGAAACTGCGAGATCGCTATCGGGTTGACCTGCCGGGCCTGCAGGCCACGTGCGAGGCCAACTACGTGCGGCTGATGCGGCTTCTGCCCAAGATGCGCGAAGCCGTGGTATCGCGCCGCGTCATGTTGTCGCAAGGCGAGCGCCCGCTGGGGGTGCTCGCGCTGGAAGTCACCGAGGCCTGTCCCTATACGACGGCCTTGCGGGTGCGCCAGGAACTGGGACTGCCCTGGTTGCCGGTGCCCGAACTGGAAGTGCGCGTCTATCACGATGCGCGGATGGCGGAAGTGGTGTCGGCCGGGGCCTCTCGGCACCTGCTCGGGCGCTATCCCTATCCCAATCAGGCGATGCATCAGCCTGACGAAAAGAGCCAGCTCAATCTGTTCCTCGGTGAGTGGCTGAGTCACTGCCTGGCCTGTGGCCACGAAGCTGAACCTATCCTGCAGCGATGAGCACTAGGGCGCAACGCTGACAGCCGCGGCTTCCCTCACGCGGTGCAAGCTGCGAAAATGTGAAGCATGCACGCAAGTTCCCGGGAACTTTTCTGCACCCTGCCTGCGCTCGTTGTCCCCTTATGCCTAGGAGGCTTTGGTGAGTTTGCCGGATAGTGTCAACGCTCCCCTCGTCATCCAATTGACCGACAGTCATCTGTTTGCGCGTGCCAACGGTCGGTTGTTGGGTATCGATACGGCCGCCAGCCTGCAACAGGTGGTCGCCCAGGTGGTGCGGGAGCAGCCACGCATCGATCTGCTGCTGGCCAGCGGTGACCTCTCCCAGGACGGCTCCGTGGCCTCCTACCAGCGCTTTTGCGAGCTGACCGAGCCCCTGGCCGCGCCGATGCGCTGGCTGGCCGGCAACCACGACGAGAACGCGCCCATGGCCAAGGCCTGTGGTGATCGCGATTTCCTCGAGACGGTCACCGACCTGGGCGCCTGGCGCCTCATCCTGCTCGACAGCACCGTGCGCGGTTGCGTGTTCGGCGAACTGGAGCAGGCGCAGCTGGTCGCCCTGGACGAGGCCCTGAGCGCCGCGCCCGAGCGTCCGGCGCTGATCTGCCTGCACCATCATCCGGTCCCGGTTGGCTGTGGCTGGATGGAGCCCCTGGGCCTGCACCGGGCGGACGAGCTGTTTGCCGTGCTGGATCGCCATCCCCAGGTCAAGGTGGTGCTCTGGGGGCATATCCACCAGGAGTTCGACCAGCTGCGCAACGGCGTGCGCCTGCTGGCCTCGCCTTCCACCGGTCTGCAATTCGAGCCGGGCAGCGAGGACTTCAAGGCCGGCGATCAGGCCCCGGGCTATCGCTGGTTACGCCTGCTGCCCGACGGCAACCTGGAAACCGGTGTCTCGCGCCTGCAACAGCATGCCTTCACTGTGGATCACAGCGCCGCGGGCTACTAGGGCTGTCGGGGCTGACGCCGGTCGGCTGCCTTGGTCGCGAGGGTCGAAACGGGTTATTCTTTACCTGTTTATTTATCCAGTAGGAGCGGCCCGATGCCGTCGATCCTCTATGTCCATGGCTTCAACAGCTCACCCGCGTCCCTGAAGGCGCGGCAGCTGACCGCCTGCATGACCCGCCTGGGCCTGGCGGACCGCCTGCGCGCCCCGGCGCTGCCCAACGATGCCGACGCCGCCTTCGCCCTCCTGGAGCGCGAACTGGCCGAGCTGGACGCCCCCTTGCTGGTCGGCAGCTCCCTGGGCGGCTACTATGCCACCGTCCTGGCCGAGCGCCACGGGCTCAAGGCCGTGCTGATCAATCCGGCGGTCCGGCCCTGGCGCTTCATGGAGCATTACCTGGGCCCCCAGCGCAATCACCATACCGGCGAGAGCTGGATCCTCACCGAGGCCCACGTCGAGGCCATGCGGGCGCAGGAAGTCGCGGCGCCGGCGGATCCCGAGCGCTTCCACGTCTGGCTGCAGACCGGCGACGAGACCCTCGACTACCGGGACGCCGAGCGCTACTACGGCGCCTGCACCCTGCGCATCGAGCAGGGCGGCGACCACGGCTTCCAGGGCTTCCATCGCCAGCTGCCTCTGTTGCTGGAGCTGGCCGGCTTCGACCCGGCGCTCTGGCGCGAGCTGGATTTCAACACCTTCGAATAGAGACCCCATGGCCACGCAGAACGCCTATAACGCCGACGCCATCGAAGTCCTCTCCGGACTCGATCCGGTGCGCAAGCGCCCTGGCATGTACACCGACACCTCCCGGCCCAACCACCTGGCCCAGGAAGTCATCGACAACAGCGTGGACGAGGCCCTGGCCGGTCATGCGCGCCAGGTGCAGGTGATCCTGCACGCCGACAACTCCCTCGAGGTGATCGACGACGGTCGCGGCATGCCGGTGGACATCCATCCGGAAGAGGGCGTCTCCGGCGTCGAGCTGATCCTGACCAAGCTGCACGCCGGCGGCAAGTTCTCCAACAAGAACTACCAGTTCTCCGGCGGCCTGCACGGCGTGGGCATCTCGGTGGTGAACGCCCTGTCGACCCGCGTCGAGGTGCGCGTCAAGCGCGAGGGCAACGAATACGCCATGGCCTTCGCCGACGGCTTCAAGGCCAGCGAACTGGCCGTGGTCGGCAGCGTCGGCAAGCGCAATACCGGCACCAGCGTGCACTTCTGGCCGGACCCCAAGTACTTCGATTCGCCCAAGTTCTCCGTCAGCCGCCTCAAGCACGTGCTCAAGGCCAAGGCGGTGCTCTGCCCGGGCCTGGCGGTGAGCTTCTTCGACGAAGCGAGCGGCGAGCGCAGCGAATGGCATTACGAAGACGGGCTGAGATCCTATCTGATCGACACCGTGGGCGACGCCCTGCGGCTGCCCGAGGCGCCCTTCCACGGCAGCCTGGCTTCGGCCCGGGAAGCGGTGGACTGGGCGCTGTTCTGGCTGCCCGAGGGCGGCGAGTCGGTGCAGGAAAGCTACGTCAACCTGATTCCCACCGCCCAGGGCGGCACCCATGTGAACGGCCTGCGCCAGGGCCTGCTGGACGCCATCCGTGAATTCTGCGAATTCCGCAACCTCTTGCCGCGCGGCCTCAAGCTGGCCCCGGAAGACGTCTGGGAGCGCATCGCCTTCGTCCTCTCGATGAAGATGCAGGAGCCGCAGTTCTCCGGCCAGACCAAGGAGAGACTGTCCTCCCGCGAGGCCGCGGCCTTTGTCGCCGGGGTGGTCAAGGACGCCTTCAGCCTCTGGCTCAATGCCCATCCGGAACTGGGTCAGCAGATCGCCGAGCTGGCCATCAACAACGCCGGCCGCCGCCTCAAGGCGGGCAAGAAGGTCGAGCGCAAGAAGATCACCCAAGGCCCGGCGCTGCCTGGCAAGCTGGCCGATTGCGCCGGCCAGGACCCGATGCGCTCCGAGCTGTTCCTGGTGGAGGGCGACTCCGCCGGCGGCAGCGCCAAGCAGGCGCGCAGCAAGGAATTCCAGGCCATCATGCCGCTGCGCGGCAAGATCCTGAACACCTGGGAAGTGGACGGCAGCGAGGTGCTGGGCAGCCAGGAGGTGCACGACATCGCCGTGGCCATCGGCATCGATCCGGGCAGCGCCGACCTGAGCGGCCTGAGATACGGCAAGATCTGCATCCTCGCCGATGCCGACTCCGACGGCCTGCACATCGCCACCCTGCTGTGCGCCCTGTTCGTGCAGCACTTCCGGCCCCTGGTGGATGCCGGTCACGTCTATGTGGCCATGCCGCCGCTGTACCGCATCGACCTCGGCAAGGAGGTGCACTACGCCCTCGACGAAGCCGAGCGCGACGGCATCCTCGATCGCCTGGCCGCGGAGAAGAAGCGCGGCAAGCCCCAGGTGACCCGCTTCAAGGGCCTTGGCGAGATGAATCCGCTGCAGCTGCGCGAGACCACCATGGATCCCAATACCCGCCGCCTGGTACAGCTGACCCTCGAAGACGTGCCCGGCACCCTCGAGATGATGGACATGCTGCTGGCCAAGAAGCGATCCGGCGACCGCAAGAGCTGGCTGGAATCCAAGGGCGACCGCGCCGAAGTGCTGATCTAAATATGTTGGCTGTGCTTATCGCGGCCATGGCGGTTAGCCGCAGCGACCGCTCCTACGGTCTCCATCGCCCCTGTAGGAGCGGCCGCTTCGGCGGACCGCCACGGCCGCGATGGACACGACACCCCGATCAAAGACGTAACACCAAAGGATTCCCATGAGTGCACCCCTCGACCTGAGCCTGGATGGCGTCGAACGCCGTTCGCTGGCCGACTTCACCGAGCAGGCGTACCTGAACTACTCCATGTACGTCATCATGGACCGCGCCCTGCCGCACATCGGCGACGGCCTCAAGCCGGTCCAGCGCCGCATCGTCTATGCCATGAGCGAACTGGGCCTGGACGCCGACGCCAAGCACAAGAAGTCCGCCCGTACCGTGGGCGACGTCCTCGGTAAATACCACCCCCACGGCGACTCGGCCTGCTACGAAGCCATGGTGCTCATGGCCCAGCCGTTTTCCTATCGCTATCCGCTGGTGGATGGCCAGGGCAACTGGGGCGCGCCGGACGATCCCAAGTCCTTTGCCGCCATGCGCTATACCGAGGCGCGGCTGTCGCGCTATTCCGAGGTGCTGCTCAGCGAACTGGGGCAGGGCACCGTGGACTGGGTACCCAACTTCGACGGCACCCTGAACGAGCCGGCGGTGCTGCCGGCACGCCTGCCCAATCTGCTGCTCAACGGCACCACCGGCATCGCCGTGGGCATGGCCACCGACATCCCGCCGCACAACCTGCGCGAGGTGGCCGCCGCCTGCGTGCGCCTGCTGGACGACCCCATCGCCGGGATTCCCGAGCTGCTCGAACACGTGCCCGGTCCGGACTTCCCCACCGAGGCCGAGATCGTCACGCCGCGGGCCGACCTGCGCAAGATCTACGAGACCGGTCGCGGCTCGGTGCGCATGCGCGCCGTCTACCGCCGCGAGGACGGCGACGTGGTCATCACCGCGCTGCCGCACCAGGTCTCCGGTTCCAAGGTGCTGGAGCAGATCGCCGCCCAGATGCAGGCCAAGAAGCTGCCCATGGTGGCCGACCTGCGCGACGAGTCGGACCATGAGAATCCGACCCGCATCGTCATCGTGCCGCGCTCCAATCGCATCGATGCCGACGAGCTGATGCAGCACCTGTTCGCCACCACCGATCTGGAGTCCAGCTACCGGGTCAACCTCAACGTCATCGGTCTGGACGGCAAGCCCCAGGTCAAGGATCTCCGGCAGATCCTCCAGGAGTGGCTGATCTATCGCATCGGCACCGTGCGCCGTCGCCTGCAGTTCCGCCTGGACAAGGTCAATCGCCGCCTGCACCTGCTGGATGGCCTGCTGGTCGCCTTCCTCAACCTGGACGAGGTGATCCACATCATCCGCACCGAGGAGCATCCCAAGCAGGCGCTGATGGCCCGCTTCGAGCTCTCCGAGGAACAGGCCGACTACATCCTGGAAACCCGGCTGCGCCAGCTGGCGCGGCTGGAAGAGATGAAGATCCGTGGCGAACAGGCCGAGCTGCTCAAGGAGCAGAAGCGCCTGCAGACCCTGCTGGGCAGCGACAAGAAGCTGCGCAACCTGGTCCGCGACGAACTGATCAAGGACGCCGAGACCTATGGCGACGCGCGTCGCTCGCCCATCGTCGAGCGTGCCGAAGCCAAGGCCCTGTCCGAAACCGAGCTCATGCCCACCGAGCCGGTGACCGTGGTGCTGTCCGAGAAGGGCTGGGTGCGCCAGGCCAAGGGCCACGACGTCGATCCGACCGGGCTGTCCTACAAGGCCGGCGACGGCTTCAAGGCGGCGGCCCTGGGTCGCTCCAACCAGTTCGCCGTGTTCATCGATTCCACCGGGCGCAGCTATTCGGTGGCCGCCCATTCGCTGCCGTCGGCGCGTGGCCAGGGCGAGCCCCTGACCGGCCGCCTGACGCCGCCGCCGGGCGCCAGCTTCGAATGCCTGCTGCTGCCGGACGACAGCGGTCTCTATGTCATGGCCTCGGACGCCGGCTACGGCTTCGTGGTCAAGGGTGAGGACCTGCAGGCCAAGAACAAGGCCGGCAAGGCGCTGATCAGCCTGCCCAACGGTGCCAAGGTGCTGCCGCCCAAGCCGGTGGCGTCCCTGGAGGACACCTCTATCGCGGTGGTCACCAACGAGGGTCGCCTGCTGGTGTTCGCCATCAGCGAACTGCCGCAACTGGCCAAGGGCAAGGGCAACAAGCTGATTTCCATCCCTGGCGAGCGGGTCGCCAAGCGCGAGGAATACGTGGTCGATCTGGCCGTGGTGCCGGCCGGCGCCTCCCTCACGCTGCAGGCCGGCAAGCGGCCCTATACCCTCAAGGGCAGCGACCTGGAGCACTACCGGGCCGAGCGCGGTCGGCGCGGCAACAAGTTGCCGCGGGGCTTCCAGCGGGTGGACTCGCTGCAGGTGGAAACTTGAGCCGCCCGCGGTCAGCCGCTAGCATAGCCCGGATTTTTTCGACCAGGACTCGTCGGGCCGTGGCGCCCGTCGAGAGAGAGCCTCGATGAAACGGATGTGTCTCGCCAGGCTGGCGCTCGTTGGCCTGCTGGCCGGCCTGGGTGGCTGTGCCAGCCTCGGCCCCAGCCACTACTATCAGCTCGATGGCGGCAATGCGCGTACGCCCGCGAGCAGCGAGCGTGGTCTTGCCGTGTGGATCGAAAACCTGCAGCTGGCCGACTACCTGCAGCGCGACGTGCTGCTGGAACGCCAGCCCGACGGCAGTCTCAAGACCACCCGCGATCACTGGGCCGGGCCGCTCGACGCCAACGTGCGCCAGTTGCTGCAGCGCCAGCTCGCCGGTCGCCTCAACAGTGGTCGGGTGGTGGTGGGTGAACAACCCGCCGGCTTCGATCCGCAGTACCGGGTGGAACTGGTGGTGACCCGCCTCGATGCCGGTGACCAGGCGCCTGCCGCCCTCGACGCCAGCTGGCAACTGCGCGACGGCCAGGGTCGTCTGCTGGACACCGAGGTGGTCCACCTGCAGGCTCGTCATGCAGGTGATCGCGCGGCCCAGGTGCGCGCCCAGAGCGAATTGCTGCAACAGCTGTCGGCGCGGCTGGCCACCGATCTCACCAAGGTCGCCCAGCGCGGCCGGCGTGACAGCGAAGTGGCGCGCAAGGAACCGAAGAAACTCGTGGAAGAGGCCCAGGCCCGGCCGACGCTGCCGGCCGTGGTGCCCATCCGCACCGGCGCCGAGGTCTATCGCTTCTGATCCGCAAGGCTCCCGCGCGTCGCCGCGCGGGAGCCTTCGGCGGCGCGCGACGCTCTATCCAGCAGGACCCTCAAGCCCTGGAGGTTTCATGACGCTGCCCCTGTTTCCGCTCAACACCACCCTGTTTCCCGGCTGCCGCCTCGATCTGCAGCTGTTCGAAGCCCGCTACCTGGACATGCTCGGCCGCTGCCTCAAGCAGGGCAGCAGCTTTGGCGTGGTGACCATCCTCGAAGGCCGCGAGACCGGTGCCGCGCCAAATCGCCTGGGCGCCTACGGCTGCGAGGCGCTGATCCGCGACTGGCAGCAGCAGAGCAATGGCCTGCTGGGTATCCGCATCGAAGGCGGACGGCGCTTTCGCCTGCTGAGCCAGGAAGAGCAACCCGATCATCTGGTGGTGGGGGAGGTGGAGTGGCTTCCGGAGACCGAGCCCCAGCCGCTGCGCGATGGCGACGCCGATCTGATGGCGCTGCTGGTGGCCCTGGCCCAGCACCCCATGGTCGCCAGCCTGGACATGGGGGGCGAAGTCGCCGACCGCCAGGCCCTGGGTTGCCAGCTAGCCTATCTGCTGCCGTTCGAGGCGCACCTCAAGCTCGAATGGCTGGGCCTGAGCGACCAGGGTCAGCGCCTGGCCGACATCGAGCGCCATCTGGTGGATTTGCAAGGTGATTTCCAGGCCTAAGAGCCTGTTCATAATCTGCTGCGCGTCGGCCAAACCGCGTTGAAAACACCCTGGATCGCCAGCCCCGCCTGGGCGGCCCCGTCGCAATGCTCATTTACCCTATGTAAACCCGGGCGCGGGTCCGATCCGCTTCCTCAGGCGTTTTTGCGGGGCCGCCTAGGCCTTGTTTGGCTCTAGCTCGCAAGATTCTGAACAGGCTCCGGGCCAAACGCTAGGCAAAAGAAAGCCCGCCGGGCAGGGCGGGCTAAAAGTGCTTTGGGGGCACTGGATAAGACCCTGGCACTTTGCCATAAGTTCAGTCTTATGAGATCAAAGTGCCAGTCTTGCTGGCTCAGCCTGCCAGCAGCTTGATGAACTCACGATTGAAAGCCGGGATGTCGTCCGGCTTGCGGCTGCTCACCAGTTGGCCATCGACGATGACCTCCTGGTCCTGCCAGGTGGCGCCGGCATTCTTGAGGTCGTCGGTCAGCGACGGCCAACTGGTCATGGTCTTGCCCTGCACCAGGCCGGCGGAGATCAGCAGCCAGGCACCGTGGCAGATGACGGCGACCGGCTTGCCGGCGTCGGCGATCTGCTTGGTCAGCTGCTGGGCCTGTTCGTCGATGCGGATGGTGTCGGCGTTGACCACGCCGCCGGGCAGCAGCACGGCGTCATAGTCACCGGCATTGGCCGCGGCGAAGGTGAGGTCCACCGGAAAGCTGTCGGCCGGCTCGGTGCCGTCCCAGCCGCGCACCTCGCCGTTCTCGGCGGAGATGATGTGGGTCTGGGCGCCGGCCTGCTCCAGCGCCTGCTTGGGGCCGGTGAGTTCGGCCTGCTCGAAGCCGTCGGTGACCAGGATGGCGATTTTCTTGCCGTTCAGGGATGTAGCCATGGTTGCGCATACCTCGATGGACATTCGGTCGGGCTAGCCTTTTGCCAGCGCTCTCTAGTCCGTCCCGCTTTGCCTCCCCGAAGTTCCTTCGTCGCGCCCGATGGCATCGCCGGGCGGTGCGGAGTAAATTTGCGACATCCATCGCAGAGTAGTCCCCATGTCCCAAGCGTCCCCTCAGCTGACCGAGGAGCAGATCCGTCAGGCCCTGCAAGGCATCAGCATTCCTCCGCAGCCGCAGATCATGGTGGATCTGCAACTCGAACAGCTCATGCCCAGCCCCGATCTCAAGGTCATCTCGCGCCTGATCGGCCAGGACCCGGGGCTCTCGGGTGCCCTGCTCAAGCTGGTGAACTCGCCGTATTTCGGCCTCAGCAATCGCATCACCTCGATCCAGCGGGCGGTCAATCTGCTGGGCAGCCAGTCGGTCATCAACCTGATCAACGCCCAGTCGATCAAGGGCGAGCTCACCGACGAGACCATCGTCATCCTCAACCGCTTCTGGGACACCGCCCAGGACGTGGCCGAGACCTGCCTGAGCCTGGCCAAGAAGACCGGCTATCCGACCCCGGACGAGGCCTACGCCCTGGGTCTATTCCACAACTGCGGCATCCCGCTGATGCTCAAGCGCTTCCCCAACTACATGGCGGTGCTGGAAGAGGCCTATGCCAGCGTCAACGAGCAGGTACGGGTGGTGGACGTGGAGAATCGCATCTTCAGCACCAACCACGCCGTGGTGGGCTATTTCATCTCGCGCTCCTGGCGCCTGCCGGAGCACGTCGGCCAGGCCATCGCCAACCACCACAACGCCCAGTCGGTCTTTGACGAGGAGTCGACCACCGACATCCAGATCAAGAATCTGCTGGCCCTGCTGAAGATGGCCGAACACATCTGCGGCTGCTATCGCGCCCTCGGTGGCCAGGACGAGGATCACGAGTGGCAGGCCATCGCCCCGCGGGTGCTGGATCACGTCGGCCTGTCCGAGTACGACTTCGAGTCGCTCAAGGAGACCATCCTTGAAATGGGCAGCGGTCGGATCAATTACTAAGGCACCCGCAAGCCTCCTGGATCCTCATGCCCGAATTACCTGAAGTCGAAACCACCCGCCGGGGCATCGCGCCCCATGTCGTCGGTCAGCGCGTGCGCCGGGTCATCGTCCGCGACGGCCGGCTGCGCTGGCCGGTGCCCGAGGACCTGGATGTACGCCTTTCCGGGCAGCGCATCGAGGCCGTCGAGCGGCGGGCCAAGTACCTGCTGATCCGCGCCGAGAGCGGCACCCTGATCGGCCACCTGGGCATGTCCGGCAGCCTGCGCCTGGTGCCGGCCGACCAGCCGCCGGCCAAGCACGAGCACGTCGACATCGAGCTGGAATCCGGGTTGTCGCTGCGCTACACCGATCCCCGGCGTTTCGGCGCGCTGCTCTGGACCCAGGATCCCCATGCCCATGTGCTGCTCAGCAAGCTGGGCCCCGAGCCCCTGACCGAGGCCTTCGACGGCGGTCGGCTGTACGAGCTGTCGCGCGGACGCAGCATGGCGGTCAAGCCCTTCATCATGGACAACGCCGTGGTGGTGGGGGTGGGCAACATCTACGCCGCCGAGGCACTGTTCGCCGCCGGTATCGATCCCCGCCGCGCCGCCGGGAGCGTTTCCCGGGCGCGCTACGACCGCCTCGCCGAAGAGATCAAGAAGGTGTTGGCGCGCTCCATCGAGAGTGGCGGCACCACCCTGCGCGATTTCATCGGCGGAGACGGGGCGCCGGGCTATTTCAAGCAGGAATTGTTCGTCTACGGTCGCAAGGGCGAATTCTGCAAGGTCTGCGGGACGGGATTGCAGGAGATCCGCCTCGGCCAGCGCGCCAGCGTCTATTGCCGCAAGTGCCAGCGATGAAGACCCTGGCCGCGGTGGTCCTGCTGACGCTGCTGGGCGGGGAGGCGGCCTGGGCGGATGCCGACAACGGCCGCAACCTCTTCCTGCGCCGCTGCCACAACTGCCATTCGGTGGGGCCGGGCGCCCAGTCTGGCTTTGGCCCCCAGCTCAATGACCTCTTTGGTCGTCAGGCCGGGAGCCTGGCCGGCTACAACTACTCCGAAGCCATGCGCAATGCCGGCTTCGCCTGGGATCGCGAGGCCCTGGCGGCCTTTCTGCGCGATCCCGAACAGAAGGTGCCGGGGACCAAGATGAGATTCTGGGGCATCGGCGATGCCGAGGATCTGGGCGACATCGCCGACTACCTGCAGACCCAGCATCACGCGCCCTAGTCCCTGTCCTAGTGGTCGCCGCCTCCGGCGCCCGGCTTGGCCGCAAAGGGCGGCTTGGCCAGCCAGATGATCAGGAACAGCCCCATGAAGATCCAGCCGAGCAGGGTGAAGTAGTCCACCGTGGAGAGCATGTACGCCTGGCCTTCCACCACCTTGTCCAGCTGGGCATAGGCCTGCTGCGACGGTCCGCCGAGGGCGTCCAGGTAGTGCTGGGTGGCCGGGCTGTAGGGGGTCACGTCCTCGGTCAGCTGGGCATGGTGGTGGATGGCGCGCCGCTGCCATAGCCAGGTGGTCAGGGAGGAGGCGAAGCTGCCGCCCAAGACCCGCAGGAAGGTCGCCAGACCGCCGCCGTCCGCCAGTTCCGAGGGTTTGAGGCTGGACAGCAGGATGCTGGTGGTGGGCATGAAGAACAGCGCCACGCCCAGGCCCATGAAGGTCTGCACCTCGGCGATGTGGCGATAGTCCACCTCGTTGTTGAAGGTGGCTCTCATGAAGCAGGAGGCGCCGATCACCAGGAAGGAGCCGCCGGCCAGCAGCCGCAGATCGGTCTTGTGCGCGAACTTGCCCACCAGCGGAGAAAGGATCACCGGTAGGATGCCGATGGGCGCCGCGGCGAGGCCCGCCCATACCGGGGTGTAGCCGAGCTGGGTCTGCAGCCACTGGGGCAGCAGCAGGTTGATGCCGAAGAAGCCCGAATAGCCCAGTACCAGCGCCAGGGTGCCGCAGCTGAAGTTGCGATAGCGGAACAGCCGCAGATTGACGATGGGGTGCTTGTCGGTCAGTTCCCAGATCACCAGGGCGGTCAGGGCCACGGCGGAAAAGGCGGCGCCCAGGCAGATCAGGTTGGATTCGAACCAGTCCAGGTCGTTGCCCTTGTCCAGCACCACCTGCAGCACGCCCACGCCCAGCACCAGAAGGATCAGCCCGACATAGTCGATGGGCTGGTGCACCAGCTTTTCCGGCTTCTTGCCCAGCTGGCTCCAGACCACCAGGGTAGCGAAGATGCCGATGGGGATGTTGATGAAGAAGATCCACGGCCAGCTGTAGTTGTCGGTGATCCAGCCACCGGCGATGGGGCCGATGATGGGCGCCACCACCGTCACCATGGCCAATAGCGCCAGGGCCATGCCGCGCTTGGCCGCCGGAAAGATCGCCAGCAGCAGGGTCTGGGCCATGGGATAGAGCGGGCCGGCGACGAAGCCCTGCATGGCGCGGAAGATCACCAGCTCCGGCATGGAGGTGGCGATGCCGCAGAGAAAGGAGGTGATGACGAAGAGCACCACGGCGGCCATGAACAGCTTGACCTCGCCGAAGCGGCGCGCCATCCAGCCGGTCAGCGGCAGGGCGATGGCGTTGCTCACGGCAAAGGCGGTGATGACCCAGGTGCCCTGTTCCGAACTCACCCCGAGGTTGCCGGAAATGGTGGTCAGGGCGACGTTGGCGATGGTGGTGTCGAGCACCTGCATGAAGGTGGCCAGGGACAGGCCCACCGTGGCGAGCACCAGGCTCGCCGGGCGAAAGGCGTTATCGCTCATGACGGATTACCAGAAGGGTGGACGGGGAGGCTCGCCAGGGAGCCTCCTTGGCTGTCAGCGCTTGGCGACGCCCGCGGCACGCGCCGCTGGACCGTTGTTGTGGACGATCTGCTGGATCAGCTGATCGGCCTCGGCCAGCTGATGGTCGTAGACGTCGGTGCTGTAGCGCGGCTGCTGCGGGGTGGTGGTGGGCAAGCGGGCGCCATCCTGGTCGTGCAGGTCGACGTCGACCACGGTCGACAGGCCGATGCGCAGCGGGTGCTTGTCCAGGTTGTCGCCTTCCAGGCGGATCCGCACGGGCAGGCGCTGGACGATCTTGATCCAGTTGCCGGTGGCGTTCTGCGCCGGCAGCAGCGAGAAGGCGCTGCCGGTACCCACGCCCAGGCTTTCCACCACGCCGCGATAGCGCACGTCGTCGCCATAGAGGTCGGAATGGATTTTCACCGGTTGGCCGATGCGCATCTCGGCCAGCTGGGTTTCCTTGAAGTTGGCGTCGATCCAGATCTGGTCCAGGGGCACCACGGCCATCAGCGCCGCGCCGGGCTGCACGCGGCTGCCGACCTGTACCGAACGCTTGGCGACATAGCCGCTGACCGGCGCCACCAGGGTGCTGCGGGCGTGGTTCAGGTAGGCCTGGCGCAGCTGGGCGGCGGCGGCCTTGACGTCCGGGTGCGAGGCGATCTCGGTGTCGTCCACCAGCGCCTGGTTGGTATCCAGCTGCTGCTGGGCGGAGGTCAGGGAGCTCTGCGCCGCCACCAGGGTATCCCGGGCATGGGCCAGTTCTTCCTTGGAGATGGCGCCGCCCTTGGCCAGTTGCTGGCGGCGGGCGTAGTCGGCACGGGCGCGCTCGACCTCGACGCGCCGCGCGGCCACCTGGGCCTTGTAGCTGTCGACGTTGCTGAACAGGCCGCGCACCTGGCGTACGGTCTTGGCCAGGTTGGCCTCGGCGCTCTGCTGGGCCACGGCGGTGTCGCTGGGATCGAACTCCACCAGCGGCTGGCCCTGGCGGACGAAGTCGCCATCGTCCACGGCGATGCGGGTCACGGTACCGGTGACCTGGGGCGTGATCTGCACCAGGTTGCCGTTGACGTAGGCGTCGTCGGTACTGGCATGGAAGCGGCCATAGAACAGGTGGTAGCAGTAGACGCCCACGCCAGCCAGGATCACCACCAGCAGCAGGAGCAGCAGGAAGAGTTTGCGTTTGCCGGAGCGCTGCGGCTTCTGCTCCTGGGCATTGTCGTTGGGGGTTGCGGCGGAATCGGCCATGGTCGGGCTCTCGGTATCAGTGTGTGGCCGCGGCGGCGGGTGCCGGCGGCAGGTTGGACGGTTGGAAGCCGCCACCCAGGGCCTGCATCAGCAGCACGCCGCTGTCGATGCGATCGGCCCGGAGGCTGGCCAGCTGGCGCTCGGCCTGCAGCAGTTGCTGCTCGACGGTCAGGGCGTCGAGGTAGTTGCCGATGCCGGCGCCATAGCGCTGCATGGCGATGTCGAAGGAGCTCTTGGCGATGTCGCGGGCCCGTTGCTGCTCGACGATCTGCTGGTCCAGCGAGCGCTGGCGGGTGATGGCGTCGGCGATGTCGCCCAGCGCCTGCACCAGGGTCTGGTTGTACTGGGCCACGGCCAGGTCGTAGTCGGCGTCCCGGCTGGCCAGATCGGCGCGGCGGCGACCGCCGTCGAAGATCGGCAGCGACAGTGCCGGACCGACGTTGAAGAAGCGCGCCGGTGCGCCGAACAAGGCATCGCCGAGGATGGCCTTGCTGCCGGCCGCCACCGTCAGGTTGAGATTGGGATAGAAGTTGGTCTTGCTTGCGGTGATGTCCTTGCTCGCGGCCTCCACGCGCCAGCGGGCGGCGATCAGGTCTGGACGGCGCCCGGCCAGCTCGGCGGGCAGCTGGGCCGGCAGATTCACCGCGGCGGGGGCGATCAGCTTGGGTCGCGGGATCTCGGCGCCCCGGTCGGGCCCCTTGCCCAGCAGCACGGCGAGACGGATCTGCGCGCTGCGCACCTGCTGCTCGGCGGCGGTATGAGAGGCTGCCGCGCTGGCTTCCAGACTCTGGGTCTGCTGCAGCTGGTAGTCGCTGTCGAGACCGGCGTCGACCCGGCGCTGGGCCAGGTCGAGCATGCCGCGGGTACGCTCCAGGTCCTGCTGGGCCACGTCCAGGCTGGTGTAGGCCAGACCGAGCTGGTTATAGGCACGGCTGACGTTGGCCGCCAGGGTCAGGCGTGCGGCCTGGCGATCCACCTCGCCGGCGCGGGCGCGACCGAGGGCGGCTTCCCAGGCGGCGCGCTGGCCACCCCAGAGGTCGAAGCTGTAGCTGCCGCTCACATCGAACTGGCGCAGGGTGCTGTAGCGGTCGCCCTGACCGAGAGGATCGTCCGGTCGCGCCAGGCGCGAGCGGGTCACGCCGCCATTGGCGTCGATCTGCGGATAGCGATCGGCGTCGGCGGCGAGCACCGCGGCATCGGCCTGGCGACTGCGCGCATCGGCTTCCTGCAGCGAGGGACTGTCGCGCAGCGCCTCGCGGATCAGGCTGTCGAGTTGCGGATCGCCCAGCCGGGTCCACCAGTCGGCGCTCGGCCACTGGGCGGGGGAGAGGCGGTCGCTGGCAAAGGTGGCTTCGCCCTTGAGCGTCGCCGGATCCACGGCGCGCCCCTGGGTGTGCAGCCCTTCGGACGACACGCAGCCGGCCAGCAGCAGGGCGGCGCAGAGGGCGGTCAATGGCAGGCGAAAGGTCATGGGTCAGAGGTCTCCAGAGGACTCCGGCAGCAGGCCGGAGGGGCTGAGCAGGCGGCGCAGCAGGCGTTCGAGGTCATCCAGTTCCTGGCGATCCAGGCAGTGGGTCAGGTCGTTGAGCGCGTCCACGCCGATCTGCATGAGTTCACTGCTCAGGGCCTGACCCTGTTCGGTCAGTTCCAGGCGCACCTGGCGACGGTCGCTGAGGCTGCGCACCCGGCGCAGCAGGCCCTTGGCTTCCAGGCGATCGAGCATGCGGGTCATGGCACCGCTGTCGAGGGACAGGCAGCGGCTGAGTTCGGCCGGGGTGTCGGTCTGGTCGCGGGCGAGCAGCAACAGCACCTTGAACTGGGCAGCGGTGATGTCGTAGGGCGCGAGGTGACTGTCCAGCACGCGATCCTTGTACTGGTTCGCGAGGTGGATCAAATGGCCTACGGAATTGCGCAGCGGAAAATTGCTACGGTCGAAATGTGACATTGCAGTATCTGCCCAGGCAATCAAGCGTATCCAGAATACTGCCTAGGCAGTGAAATATTCAGACACCTTTGCGCAGGGGAGAGTTGCGCATTTTGAAACAATTGGAAAAGTATGCTGGCAGACGCTTGTCCCACGGCTGTCCGGACGCCGATCATGGCGGCTACTTCAGACTGAACCGAACCATGACCCCTCTCTTCGATCTAGACCGACTGCGCCAGGCCTTGGTGCCCCTGCGCCACGACCTGCCGCCGGATCTCGACCACCAGGGCTATCGCGCCCATTACCGCCTCGCGGACAGCCACGCGCGGCCGGAGCTGACCGTGGCCTTGGGCGCGCTGGCCGCCGGTGCCTACCGGCTCGCCGTGCAGGGTTGGTGGCCGCGCGAGCCGCGGGGCAGCCTGCTGCTGCTGCACGGCTACTACGATCACATGGGCCTCTATGGCCACGTGGTGGACTGGGCGCTGTCGCGGCAGCTGGCGGTGCTGGCCTGCGACCTGCCCGGGCATGGCCTGTCGAGCGGGGCCCGCGCCAGCATCAACGACTTCGCCGAATACCAGGCCACCCTGACGGCCCTGATCGCCGAGGCGCGGCGCCTGGACCTGCCGCGGCCCTGGCACCTGCTCGGCCAGAGCACCGGCGGCGCCATCCTGCTGGACTATCTGCTGCGCGGTGAGCCCGCTCCCGAACTGGGCGAGACGATCCTGCTGGCGCCCCTGGTCAGGCCCCATGCCTGGCGCCAGGGGTTGTGGACCTATCGGCTGGTGAAGCCTTTCGTGCGCGCCCTGCCGCGGCGCTTCTCGGTGAATTCCGGGGATCCGGCCTTTCTCGAATTCCTGCAGCAGGACGGCCTGCAGCCACGCGAGCTGCCCGCGCAATGGGTCGGCGCCCTGGCGCGCTGGATTCCGCAACTGGAGGGGGCACCGGCCAGTTCCCGCCGCCCGCTGGTGATCCAGGGCGAGCAGGATTTCACCGTCGACTGGCGGCACAACCTGGGAGTGCTGGAGGCCAAGTTCGCGCGGCCCGAGGTGCTGCGCCTGCCGGAAGCGCGGCACCATCTGGTCAATGAAACCGTAGCCCTGCGCCAGCGCTATTTCCGCTGGCTGGACGACCGTCTCGCCTGAGCCGTCCTACTGGCCGCCGCCGCCCAGGCCGGCGCGCAGGGCCGCCACGGCGGCGCGGTAGTAGGCGCTGCCATTGGCCGAACTGGCGAAGTCGGCGAACTGGCCGAGTTCGCTGTCGTTCAGGGTGCGATAGACATAGAGCAGGGTGTTCTCCAGGTCGCCGGCATTCATCTGCTGGATGAATCTCTGACGCTGCTGCTCGATCATGCCGCCCGACTGCTGCTGACCCATCAGACCCGGCAGCATCGAACTCAGGCTGTCGGCGGCGAGGCCTGCCAGGGCCACGCTGACCTCGGCCCCGGCTTCACGCACGGGCAGGGCGGTGGCCAGGCGCTTGGCCTGGGCGCGGCGGGCCGGGCTGGCCTGCATCTGGGGCACGCCATTGGCGTTCTTGGCCAGCTGGTCGCTGCGGGTGGCGGCGATTTCCGCGGCGACCACCTTGCGGCCCACCGGCGACTGGAAGAACTGCAGGGCCGGGCCGTCGGCCGGCAGACTCTGGCGCAGCGCGGCCAGGGCGCGCTGGTCGATGGCCGCGGCGGTGTAGCGCTTGTTGCTGTTGTCCACCAGGCTCTGGTAGAGCGCCGGCGGCAGGCTGTTCTGGTAGCGCTGCTGGGCGGCCTGCAGGGCGTCGCGGAAGTGTCCGCGCTGCTCGGGCCAACCTGCGGCCTGATAGAGGCTGACCGTGTCGTCGGCCAGGACGGGCAGGCTGATGGCGAAAAGCAGGGAAGCGAACAGAACGCGCATGGACACCTCGGGCAGCGGCACGGAGCCGGAAAGTCCGCCATTGTCGGCAACCCCAGGCTGGCTGTCGAGGCGCTCATCCCGGGCATTCGTCGCCTGGTCAAGGCAGGCGCGCAGCCGTGGCCGACTTCTCTTACACTCGGCATCCCGCCGGCCTGGCCCGGTCCGCTACGGTTTTCCCGATGGCTCTGCATCCCGAGCATCCCCTGCTGCAACGTATCGTCGACGATCTCGCCGAGCACGGCTGGTCGCGGCAGAGCATCTTCCTGCCCCTGGACCTCACCGCCGAACTGGCCGCCGAATGCCGCTTGCGCCATGCCCGCGGCGAGTTGGAGCGTGCCGGTATCGGCCGTGGCGAAAGCCCGCTGATCCGCGAAGGCGTCCGCGGCGATCATATCGCCTGGCTGGAGCCGGATGATGAGCATCCCGGCGTGCAGCGCTACCTGCAGCTCATGGACACCCTGCGCGAGGCCTTCAACCGCACCCTGTTCCTGGGGCTGGAAGACTACGAAAGCCACTTCGCCCTCTATCCGCCGGGTGCCTTCTATGCCCGCCACCTGGATCGCTTCCGCGACGACGACCGCCGCATGGTCTCCCTGGTGCTCTATCTCAACGACGCCTGGTTGCCGGAGCAGGGCGGCGAGCTGCGGCTCTATCTGGACGAGCAGCGCCACCAGGATGTCCTGCCGCTGGGCGGCAGCCTGGTGTGCTTCCTGTCCGGCCAATTGCCCCACGAGGTGCTGCCGGCCACCCGCGAGCGGCTGTCGCTGACCGGCTGGTTCCGCCGCCGTGGCGACAATCCGCTGCAGGGCTAGGCGGTAGATTGGCGACGGACGCGGAGGGCGTATGGAAAAGATACTGGTGAGTCGCTGCCTGCTGGGGCATCGGGTGCGCTATGACGGCGGCGCCCATGGCCCCTTCGATCTGCTGGGCGTCTGGCAGTCGGAAGGGCGCATCGTGCCCCTCTGTCCGGAGGTGGCCGGGGGCCTGCCCACGCCACGTCCGCCCGCGGAGATTCCCGGTGGCCAGGGCGGCGCCGTGCTGGACGGCCGGGTAGCGGTGGTGACCGTGGGCGGCGAAGACGTGACCACTGCCTTTGTCGCCGGTGCCGAGGCCGCCCTCGAACTGATCACGCGGCATGGCATCCGCCTGGCGGTGCTCAAGGCGCGCAGTCCGTCCTGCGGCAATCTGGAAAACTACGATGGCAGCTTCAGCGGCACCCGCGTGGCGGGCGAGGGGGTCACGGCGGCGGCGCTGAAACGCGCCGGCGTCGCCGTCTTCAACGAGACCGAACTGGTCGCGGCGCAGCGCCTGCTCGCGGCGCTGGAAGGCAACGCCTAGAGCGTCTCCGGCTGGCGGCCCAGCAGGCTCTGGAAATGCGCCTTCTGCACGAAGCAGCCCTTGGGAAAGCGCCAGCCGACCAGCTCGCCCGGCTGCTTTTCGAGATTCTGGGCAAAGACGGTGGCGCCCATGGCACGCGCCAGGACGGCATATTCGCGCAGCGGGACCTTAACGACAGGAACATCCGGGCTGATCATGGGCGCTCTGCTGGGTGGGCGCCCACGCTCGAAACGACGATCGCGGCAAGCCCACAGGTGACTTGCCAGGCTTATCGGCACCCCAGCGCGGAACTTCAGCCCGCGGATGAAAAAGCCTGGTCTAGCCAGCGGCTTTTGGCGTCTCCGGCAGGAACCAGTTCATCAGCAGGGCGCACAGGCCGCCGGTGGCGACGCCGGATTCCAGCACCGCCCTCAAGCCGGCCGGCATATGGGCGAGAAATTCCGGTACCTGGGAGATGCCCAGGCCCAGGGCCAGGGACACGGCGATGATCAGCAGCGCGCGTCGATCCAGCTCGACGCCGGCGAGGATGTTGATCCCCGAGGCGGCGACCGCGCCGAACATCACCATGGCCGCGCCGCCGAGTACCGGCTCGGGCACCGCCTGGATCACCCCGGCCACCGCCGGGAACAGCCCCAGCAGGACCAGGATGGCGGCGATCCACAGGCCGACATGGCGACTGGCGATGCCGGTCAGCTGGATCACCCCGTTGTTCTGGGCGAACACCGAGCTGGGAAAGGTGTTGAACAGCCCGGCCAGCAGCGAGTTGGCGCCGTTGACCAGCACCCCGCCCTTGATCCGCTGCATCCACAGCGGGCCTTCCACGGGTTCGCGGGAGACCTTGCTGGTGGCGGTGATGTCGCCGATGGCCTCCAGCGAGGTGACCAGGTAGATCACCAGCAGTGGCACGAACAGCGACCAGGAAAAGCCCAGGCCGAAGTGCAGCGGCAGGGGGATCTGCACCCAGGTAGCCTCGTGCATGCCGGTGAAGTTCAGCCGGCCGAGCCAGGCCGCCAGGGCATAGCCCAGCAGCAGGGCGACGACGATGGCGCTGCTGCGCAGGGCGCGCAGCGGAATGCGATTGAGCACCACGATGGTGGCCAGTACGGTGCCCGACAGCAGCAGGTTCTCGCCATTGGCGAAGGTGCCGTTGCCCAGGGCCGCGAAGCCGCCGCCCATGCTGATCAGACCGACCTTGATCAGCGTCAGGCCGATCATCAGCACCACGATGCCGGTCACCAGCGGAGTGATGAGGCGCTTGACGAAGGGCAGCACCCGCGACACACCCATCTCGACGAAGGAGCCGGCCATCACCACGCCGAAGATGGCCGCCATCACGGCTTCCACTGGGGTGCCGTTCTTGACCATCAGGGCGCCACCGGCGATCAGCGGGCCGACGAAGTTGAAGCTGGTGCCCTGGACGATCAGCAGCCCGGCGCCGAAGGGCCCGAAGCGACGACACTGGACGAAGGTGGCGATGCCGGAGATCACCAGCGACATGGAGACGATCAGGTTGGTGTCGCGCGGCGAGACGCCCAGGGCCTGACAGATCAGCAGACCGGGGGTGACGATGGGCACGATGATGGCCAACAGGTGCTGGATGGCGGCCAGCAGGGCGATCAGCGGGCGCGGTCGGTCCTGGGGACCATAGAGCAGTTCGGAGCGGGAAGGCTGGGACATGGGCGGAGTCGTCGCGGAAAAAGCGCCGATCTTACCGGATGCCCGCCCCGCGGCGCAGGGTCTTCGACCGGGACACAGCCGGCGGCCTGGCGGCCGGCGGCTGTGTCCCTTATGGTTTAGAGGATGAAGCGGGCCACGTCGCGATTGAGGTCGGCGGCGTGATGCTGCAGGGAGCGCGACTGGCGCTCCGAGTCCTCGGCGCCGCTGGCCAGGGTGTCGCCGAGGCCCTTGATGGTGATGACGTTGCGGGTGATCTCCTCGGTGACCGAGGTCTGCTCCTCGGCCGCGGTGGCGATCTGCAGGGACATCTCGGAGATGACGCCGGCACTCTGGGCGATCTCTTCCAGGGCGCTGGAGGCGCGTTCCACGTCGGCGACGCTGCGCTCGGCGATGGCCATGCTGCTGTCCATGCGCTGCACCGCCTGGCGGGTCATCTGCTGCAGGGTGCCGATGGTCTCGTTGATCTCCCGGGTCGAGGCCTGGGTCCGTTGCGACAGTGTCCGCACCTCGTCGGCGACCACCGCGAAGCCCCGGCCATGCTCGCCGGCGCGGGCCGCCTCGATGGCCGCGTTGAGCGCCAGCAGGTTGGTCTGCTCGGCGATGCTCTGGATGCTGTCAAGCACCTTGGCGATGGCCTGGGAGTGGTGGTCCAGCTCGCCGATCACCCGGGTGGCGTCATCCACTTCCCGCGCCAGGCTGTTGATGGATTCCTTGCTGGTCTGCACCAGGGTCAGCCCCTGGGCGGTGCTGTCGGAAGACTGGCGGATGGCCTCGGCGGTCTGCTCGGCATTGCGGGCGATCTCCTGGGTGGCGGAAGACATCTCCGTCACGGCCGTGGCCACCAGGGTGATCTCCTGCTGCAGGCGCCCCAGTTCCCGGGTGGCCGCGGCGCTGCGCTGCAGGACCTTCTGCGATTCGGCGTCCACGCTCTGGGCATGCTGGCGCACGCCGCCGATCAGGCCGTGCAGACTGGCCACGAACTGGTTGAAATGGCCGGCCAATCCGCCGACCTCATCGGTGCTCTGCACGGCGATACGGCGGGTCAGATCGCCCTGGCCGTCGGCGATCACCTGCAGACCGGTCGAGACCACGCCCAGCGGCCGGAGCAGATAGCTGCACAGCAGGTTGATGAGCAGCAGCGAGCCCCCCAGCACCAAGGCCAGGATGGCGAGGCTGATCCACAGCTGGCGTTGCAGCGGCGCCATGAGCACGCCACTGTCGACGATCATCACCAGGGTTTCGCCATGGTGATTCATGGGCGCGGCATAGAGCCGCTGGCCGGCCGGGGTTTCCACATGGCGCTCGCCGGGTGCCTGGGCCAGGCGTTGGAGGGTGTCCGCGTCGAGCTGGGGAAAGAGCTCGGTGATCGGCTTGGCCAGCAGGGCGGCGTCTTCGTGGCCCAGGACGATGTTCTGGCCGTTGACCAGCACGGCACTGCCGGCGCCCGGCAGTTGCACGCGCTTGAGCTGGTCGAGGATGTCGCTGATGCTGACGTCCGCGCCAAGGATCGCGGTGGTCTTGCCCGCCGACTGCAGGGCCCAGCCCAGCGACAGCACGTTCTGCTTGGTCGCCGCCGCCACGGTGGGAATGGAAAAGAACACCTTGCCGGGATTCTGCTGCGCCTGCTGGTACCAGAGCCACTGGCGCGGATCGTTGTTGTCCGGCGGCAACTGGACACCATTGGCATTGACCTGGCTGCCATCGCCGCGGGCATAGAAGACGTTGTCGAAGGCGCCGGAGTTCTTGACCTGATTGAGGCTGGCCGGGAGCTGGGCGTCCGGGGTGTCGGCAGCCAGGGCGCCCAGCGCCGCGGCCTTGCCGTCCAGCCACTGGCGAACTCCGCCGTTGAAGACGAAACTGACGGTCTTCAGCTGCTCGACCGTAGAGGCTTCCAGCGCCGTGCGGGTATTGAAGAAGTTGATGGCGGTGAGACCCACCCCCACGACCAGGACGGCCGCGGTGGCAGACAACGAGAGTTTCTGTTTCAACGACAAGGCAGGCACGGCGGGATGACTCCGACAATTAATTGTCCGACTTTATCGGTGCCTGCCGGAGATAACTTGAGCGGCCAGTCAGGTTTTTCCTGTGGAGCCGGATCAGCGGAGCTCGGGCCGGCCGCGGGTCTCCCAGTCGGCCGTGGCCGGGGAGACCCGGGGTCAGGCCTGCCTAGGCGGCGACCGTCTGGGCGCCGGTCATCAGCGCCACGGCGTCGGCCATGGAGTGCTGGCGCGGATCGATCACCGTCAGGCGGCGACCCAGGCGATGGATGTGGATGCGATCGGCGATCTCGAACACATGGGGCATGTTGTGGGAGATCAGCACGATGGCGATGCCGCGGGCGCGCACGTCGAGGATCAGCTCCAGCACCTTGCGCGATTCCTTCACGCCCAGCGCCGCCGTGGGTTCGTCGAGGATGATCACCTTGGAACCGAAGGCCGCCGCCCGCGCCACGGCCACGCCCTGGCGCTGACCACCGGACAGGGTCTCCACAGCCTGGTTGATGTTCTGGATGGTCATCAATCCCAGTTCGGACAGCTTTTCCCGGGCGATGCGCTCCATTTCCTTGCGGTCCAGGGTGCGGCAGAGGGTGCCCAGCAGCCCCGGCTTGCGCAATTCGCGACCCAGGAAGAGGTTGTCGGCGATGGACAGCGCCGGCGACAGCGCCAGGTTCTGGTAGACCGTCTCGATGCCGGCCCGCCGCGCCGCGATGGGCGAGGCGAACTGCACCGGCTGGCCCTCGAAGCGGATCTCGCCTTCATCGGGCCGCAGGGCACCGGAGATGGCCTTGATCAGCGAGGACTTGCCGGCGCCGTTGTCGCCGATCACGGCGAGGATCTCGCCGGGCAGCAGGTCGAAGTCGGCGTGGTCGAGGGCGGTGACGCGGCCATAGCGCTTCACCAGGCCACGGGCCATGAGCAGGGGTTCGGTAGTCATCAGCTGGCCGCCTTTCTGATCCATTGGTCGATAGCCACGGCCGCGATGATGAGCGTGCCGATCAGCAGATAGGTCCACTGTACGTCGGTGCCCAGCAGCCGCAGGCCGAGGGCGAAGACGCCGACGATCAGGGCGCCGAACAGCATGCCGAGGATGGAGCCGCGGCCGCCGAACAGCGAGATGCCGCCGATCACCACGGCGGTGATGGACTCGATGTTGGCGAACTGCCCGGCGGTGGGCGAGACCGAGCCGATGCGGCCGATCAGCACCCAGCCGGCGAAGGCGCAGATGAGTCCGGACAGCCCGTACACGGTGATTAGCATGCGGCGGACGTTGACCCCGGCCAGCGCCGCGGCCTCGGGATCGTCGCCCACCGCATAGAGGTGGCGCCCCCAGGCGGTGTGGTTGAGCACGTACCAGAGCAGGGCGACCAGCACCACCAGGGCGATCACGCCATAGGTGAAGACCGCGCCACCCAGGCGGAAATTGTCGCCGAACACCTGCAGTAGCGGCGCGGTCGCGCCAATTTCCTGGGCGCGGATGGTCTCGTTGCGCGAATAGAGGAAGTTGGCCGCGAGTACGATCTGCCACATGCCCAGGGTGACGATGAAGGGTGGCAGCTTGATGCGGGCGATCAGCCAGCCGTTGGCCATGCCGCACAGGGTGCCCACCGCCAGGCCGCAGAGGATCGACAGCTCCACCGGCAGGCCGTAGCGGAAGGTGAACTGGCCCATGACCACCGAGGACAGCACCATGATGGCGCCCACCGAGAGATCGATGCCGGCGGTGACCACCACCAGGGTCTGGGCCGCGCCGACGATGCCGGTGATGGCGACCTGCTGCAGGATCAGGGTGAGGGCGAAGGCGGAAAAGAACTTGCCGCCCAGGAGGGCGCCAAAGATGCCCAGCGACAGCAGCAGCACCAGCAGCGAGACCGCCGAGGGGCGTGAATGCAGGAAGTGACGGAATTTGACCAGCGGGCTGCGCTCGTCACGGGCGAAGGAGGCGACCTCCGTGGCGCTGTGCTTGAGCACCTGTTCGAAGGGCTGGCCGGACGGAGAGGGTGAGGTCGGATCGCTCATGGCAATCTCCTGAAAGCGGGAAAGCGGCCGAGAGTCGATCGCCCGCACCCGGACCCGGAGGGCTCAGGCGGGGCGATCGGTCTCCTCTAGCGTAGACGAGGGGCCATCAGCCCCAGCATTTCTGCAGGGCGGTCTTGCTGTCGATGGACTGGATGCCAGGGACCGGCTTGTCCGTCACCAGCTTCACGCCGGTGTCGACGAAGCTCTTGCCCTCGGTCGGGGTCGGCTTCTTGCCGGTGTCGGCAAAGGTCTTGATCGCCTCGATGCCCAGGGCCGCCATCTGCAGCGGGTACTGCTGGGAGGTGGCGCCGATGACGCCGTCGGCGACGTTGTGCACGCCCGGGCAACCGCCGTCGATGGACACGATCAGCACGTCCTTCTCGCGACCCACGGCCTTGAGCGCCTCGTAGGCACCGGCGGCGGCCGGCTCGTTGATGGTGTGCACCACGTTGATGGTCGGATCCTTCTGCAGCAGATTCTCCATCGCGGCGCGGCCGCCTTCTTCGTTGCCGTTGGTCACGTCGTGGCCGACGATGCGCGGATCGGTCTCGTCGCCGATGCGGCTCTGATCCTTGGGGTCGATGCCGAAGCCGAGCATGAAGCCCTGGTCGCGCAGGACGTCCACCGAGGGCTGGGAGGCGTTCAGGTCGAGAAAGGCCACCCGCGCGTCCTTGGCCTTGTCGCCCAGGGTTTCCCGCGCCCACTGGCCGATCAGCTTGCCGGCCAGCAGGTTGTCGGTGGCGAAGGTCATGTCGGCGGCGCTCACCGGATCCAGCGGGGTATCCAGGGCGATCACCAGCAGGCCGGCTTCGCGGGCCTTCTGCAGATTGGGCACGATGCCCTTGGTGTCGGAGGCGGTGATGAGGATGCCCTTGGCGCCATCGGCGATGCAGGTCTCGATGGCGGCCACCTGGCTTTCGCTGTCGCCGTCGATCTTGCCGGCGTAGGCCTTGAGCGTCACCCCCAGCTCCTTGGCCTTGGCGGTGGCACCTTCCTTCATCTTCACGAAGAAGGGATTGGTATCGGTCTTGGTGATGAGGCAGGCGGACACAGGGGCTGCCTGGGCGGTGCCACTGGCCAGGGCGGCGGCCAACAGGCAACCGGCGAAGGACGCGAGGGAGACGGTTCTTTTCATTGTTGTGCGCTCGGGTTCAGAGACGGGAAGGCGACCGACAGCGCGTCGGTCGCCGTGGAGCTGTTACCACCACTGCTCGATCTGGAAGCCGACGTTGGAGCCGTGCAGATCGTTGCCGAAGGTACCGGTGCTCGACAGCGCGGAGCCGGCGTCGAATTCATCGGCCGCCTGCTGGGCTGCCCGGTTCCAGGCGGCATAGGTGTAGAACAGGCGGAATTCGGGGCGCGACTTGAATTCCGGACCCTTGGGCGACCAGGTGGGTGCCAGGGTCAGCTTGGTCAGCTTGCGGGTACCACCCGGGGCCTGCACCTGGTCATGACCCAGTTCGGTGGAGAACTTGAACTGGTCGGTGATGCCGTAGACCAGACGGCCACCCAGCGAGGTCCAGCGCAGGTCGTTGCCATTGGGACGCTCGTCCTTCTGGTAGACCGCGGCGATCTGGCCACCCCAGTAACGGCTGATCTGCCAGTCGAAGTAGTCGACGACGCGATAGGAGACGTCGGCGCTGCTCAGGGTGGGATCGCCGGTGCTGCCCAGGGCGGTGCCCGGACCCTGGCCGCGCTGCACGGCAAAGGTGTTCACGCCACCCCAGCCCATGAAGTTGGCCTGCTTGTGCTGCAGCGTCACCGCGACACCACTGTTGGCGTTGGGCTGGTTGCTGGGCTTGTCCAGGTAGCTGACGCCGATTTCCAGCGAGCCATTGGGGTTGGTGTTGAAGCCGGCGACGTTGAAGTCGATGCGGTTCTGGAAGTCCTTCTGGTTCTGGTTGTCCTTGCGCGAGAAGGCCAGGCTGTACTTGAGGCCGCCGATGTTGACGTCCTCGATACCACCGCCGGTGGCGCTCTGGTTCCAGTAGAAGAAGTCGGAGATGTGGATATCGTTACGCTTGTAGTAACGGCGACCGGCCCAGAGGTTGCCGCCGTTCAGCGCGGCGATGTTGTTCCAGTAGGCATAGGCCTGGACCGCGCGGATCTCGCCGTTGTCGCCATTGAAGGTCGGGGTGCGATCGTACCTGTTGAAGAAGCTGCCCATGCCATAGACGCCGATTGCCGAGCCGTCGTCCAGATTGAAGACATTCTGCTTCAGCGCCAGCTCGCCGTACTGCTCGCACTCGTTGCCCAGACGGTACTTGGACTGGGCACCCTGCAGCTTGAAGCAGCGCATGGAGTCGGAACCGGAGGAATCACCGAGGCCGGTACGGAAGTAACCGGTGGTTTCCAGGGCGTTAGCCGCAGGAATCAGCAGAAGAGTGCTCATCAAGGACGCGACCGAAACCCTGGCCAAGGGCATAGCCTTTTTCTTATTCATTTATGTTCCCTATTTATTGTTGTTGTGTAACTCAGTGCCTGGCCTGCACCTGACCCGCCGTGCTCCAGCGGAAGATCGACATAGGTGTGACCATTGGAACCCAACCTGACTACAAACTTATCGCTGAATCAATTCAGCGGCAGACGGAGGGTAGCCTTTGATCACTCAACGGCCTAGCGGCTCGATTACAGCGATGTGTGAGCTGAATCACAAGCTGTGCTTCTACAAAAATAGCAAGCCAAGCAACTGTGAAACCCCTCTGGAATGGGGTCATGGCGAGGACTGCTCCTGCTGAAGAAGCCATAGGCGAAGCGCAGAGAAAGGAGCGCAAGCGGAAGGGCGGAATAGAGCGGGAGAGCAGGAGGGAAGGTGGGGCGGAGCGTCCGGGCGACGACGGATGCCGTCGCCCGGAGGGCGCGAATCAGCCCAGCAGGGCCTTGTCGCGCACGCCGCCCTTGTCGGCGCTGGTGGCCAGCAGGGCGTAGGCCTTGAGTGCGGTGGTCACGCGGCGGGCACGGGGTTGTGCCGGCTTCCAGCCCAGCTTGTCCTGCTCGATGCGGCGGTGGGACAGCTCTTCGTCGCTCACCAACAGGTTGATGCTGCGCTGGGGGATGTCGATGAGCACCTTGTCGCCGTCGCGCACCAGGCCGATGGCGCCACCCGCTGCCGCTTCCGGCGAGGCATGGCCGATCGACAGGCCCGAGGTGCCGCCGGAGAAGCGGCCGTCGGTGAGCAGGGCGCACTGCTTGCCCAGGCCCTTGGACTTCAGGTAGCTGGTGGGGTAGAGCATCTCCTGCATGCCCGGGCCGCCCTTGGGCCCTTCGTAGCGGATGATGACGATGTCGCCGGCCTTGACCTCGTCGGCGAGGATGCCACGCACGGCGGCGTCCTGGCTCTCGAACACCTTGGCATTGCCTTCGAACACATGGATGGATTCATCCACGCCGGCGGTCTTCACCACGCAGCCGTCCAGGGCTATGTTGCCGTAGAGCACCGCCAGGCCGCCTTCCTGGGAATAGGCATGGGCGACCGAGCGGATGCAGCCCTCGGCGCGATCGTCGTCCAGGCTGTCATAGCGGGTCGCCTGGCTGAAGGCTTCCTGGGTCGGGATGCCGGCCGGACCGGCGCGGAAGAAGGTCTTCACCGCCTCGTCCTGGGTCAGGGTGATGTCCCAGTGCTCGATGGCTTCGCCCAGGGTCCGGCTGTGCACGGTGGGCAGGTCGGTATGCAGCAGACCGCCACGGGCCAGTTCGCCCAGGATGCTGAAGATGCCCCCGGCGCGGTGCACGTCTTCCATGTGGTACTTCTGGATGTTCGGCGCCACCTTGCACAGCTGCGGCACCTTGCGCGACAGGGCATCGATGTTGCGCAGGTCGAAGTCCACCTCGGCTTCCTGGGCCGCGGCCAGCAGGTGCAGGATGGTGTTGGTCGAGCCCCCCATGGCGATGTCCAGGGTCATGGCGTTCTCGAAGGCCGCATAGGAGGCGATGCTGCGCGGCAGCGCCGACTCGTCGTTCTCCTGGTAGTAGCGGCGGCACAGCTCGACGATGGTGCGGCCGGCCTGCAGGAACAGCTCCTTGCGGTCGGCGTGGGTGGCCAGGGTCGAGCCGTTGCCGGGCAGGGCCAGGCCGAGGGCCTCGACCAGGCAGTTCATGGAGTTGGCGGTGAACATGCCCGAGCAACTGCCACAAGTGGGGCAGGCGCTGCGTTCGTATTCGGCGACCTTCTCGTCGCTGGCCGAACTGTCGGCGGCGATGACCATGGCGTCCACCAGGTCCAGGCCGTGACTGGCCAGCTTGGTCTTGCCGGCTTCCATGGGACCGCCGGAAACGAAGACCACCGGGATGTTCAGGCGCAGGGCGGCCATCAGCATGCCGGGGGTGATCTTGTCGCAGTTGGAGATGCACACCAGGGCATCGGCGCAGTGGGCATTGACCATGTATTCCACGGCGTCGGCGATGATCTCGCGACTGGGCAGCGAATAGAGCATGCCGTCGTGGCCCATGGCGATGCCGTCGTCCACGGCGATGGTGTTGAATTCCTTGGCCACGCCGCCGGCCTTCTCGATCTCGCGGGCGACCAGCTGGCCGAGATCCTTGAGGTGGACGTGGCCCGGCACGAACTGGGTAAAGGAGTTGGCGATGGCGATGATGGGCTTCTTGAAGTCTTCGTCCTTCATCCCGGTGGCGCGCCAGAGCGCCCGGGCGCCAGCCATGTTGCGGCCCTGGGTGGAGGTTTTCGAGCGATAGTCAGGCATGAAGCGTCTCTCCGAGGCGGCTTTCTAGATCACGGTTCTGGTCATCGTGAGCGCAGACGAGGCACGGTGCAAACGCGGAGTGACGGTTGCCGGGCCGGAGGGCGGCAACGCCATGCGGGATCTCCACAGGGGGTGCCAGGGCTCACGAACCCGCCGGAGGATGCTGGCGGAGGGGAGTCTGGATCATACACCCGGGCGCCAGCACTGCACAGCAGGCCGGCGTCTAAGGGGAAGGACTTGACTGAAAGTCGCCGAGCGAAGGTCCTGCAAGGCAAAAATCTGTGAGGAAGCGGAGTTTACAAATGGTAAATGAGCATTCCGAACAGATTTTTAACGCCGCATGACCGAGCGCAGGCACTTTTCAGGCAAGGCCTAGGGCGCTTCCTGTTCGCCGTCGGGGGCGTCTTCCAGGTATTCGTCCATGGGCTCCTGGCCGGCCAGGGTCTTGAGACTCAGGTCCACGGCTTCGGGCAGGGTGATGTCGACGCGCTGCTGGTCGCTGCCTTCCAGCGAGGATTCGTAGCTCAGCGCATGGCGCAGGTGGCCGTTCTCGAGGATGGCGCCGACGCTGGCCAGCTGGGCGGCGGCTGGCGCCAGGCGTTCGAGGGCGGCCTTGGGCCAGGTGGCCTCGACGGTCGCGTTGCAGGTATAGAAGCCCGCTTCGCCGCTGTCCGAGGGTTCTTCCTGGGTCTTGATGTCGACCAGCGAGACCTGGCCGGCTTCCAGCGCGGGCTGGCCGGCGGCGATGTCGTCCGCATAGATCTCGTTGATGGTCTGGGCGTATTGCTGACGGACCAGCTCGGCGGTCTTGGCCGCATCGCAACTGTAGTCATAGCCACCGCAGCCAGTCAGGGAAAGCACCGCAGCTGTGAGTATGAGGTGACGTCTGGACATGCCTGAATTCCTTGGAACGATGGGTAGAGCCTGGCGGCGCTGGCCGCGCCTGCGTCGATCCACAGTGCAGGAGGTTGGCGCAGCGGTCGGGGATGGCGAGGGCCCATGGTGCTGCCGCTCGCCCATCCTGTCCATCAGACGCCGCCAGCGTCCTTCAGGACACCCGGCCTGGCTGGCCGGTCAGTGCCCGGCTCAGGCGCGGTCGGCGCTTTCGCAGGTTTCGAAGTCCTTGCTGTCGACGCGGTTCATGCTATCGAAGCCGATCGAATAGACCTGCTCCTTGCCGTCCTTGTTGAGCACATAGTTGTTGCAGGTGCCGGGGCGGTACTTGCGGGTATAGGTGCTCGACGGGGTACCGCCGATGCGCAGCACGTCAGCCTTGCTCATGCCCTTGTCCACCTGCTTCACCAGGGGTTGCTCGCGAAATTCGACGCGGCCCACGGTGTAGTCGGCGGTGTTCTTTACCGAGGCGCAGCCCGCCAGCACGGTGCCAGCCAGCAGGGCGGTCGCGACTGCAATCTTCTTGTTCATGGTGTGATCCCTTCAAAGGCGGAAGTGCCTGACACTTCGACGATGGCGGCGCCGATAAATTCGCTCTCCGTCGCACTTCTCGCCGTTTGCCGCTTTGACGGATCACCCACTGGCGACGGCAAGTGACTGTATCTAAAGCTGATTCTGCAAACGAACGCTATGCCCCCGTTTTTTAAGGATTATTTTGTCCGAACGGCAGTTGACAGGGGCCAGGCGGCAGGCGATCTTTAGCGTTATGTTGTAACTTCCCCAGCCGTTTCTCGTTTCTCGCGAGGACCTCATGAATCGCCGTCGTCTGCTCAATCTGATCCTGGCTGGCATGACCTTGCCCGTCGGGTTGCCGGCGTTCGCCGCCCGGCAGCAACTCAAGGGTGCCCGGGCCTGGCAGGATGCCGACAAGCTCCGCCTGGTGTTCGATCTCACCGGGCCGGTCCGCTACAAGACCTTCACCCTGGTCGCGCCGGACCGCATCATTCTCGATCTCGCCGATACCCAGGCGCCGGCGGTACTCAATCATCTCGCCCTGCAGGGGTCGCCGGTGCGCGCCGTGCGCAGCGCCCACTACGGCGCCCAGGACACCCGGGTGGTGCTGGAACTGGCCCATCCGGTGGAGGTAGAGAGCTTCATCCTCGGTCCGGGCGAAGGCGCGGCCAATCGCCTGGTGCTGGATCTCAAGCGGGCCGGGGCGCCGGCGGTGGCTGCGCGCAAGCCGGTCGACGCCGAGCCGCCGCTGGAGGTCAAGCGCGGCAAGGGCCTGGCCACGGGTCGCGACATCATGGTGGTGGTCGATGCCGGTCACGGCGGCAAGGACCCGGGAGCGCTGAGCGCGCGCGGTGATCGGGAAAAGGACATCGCCCTGATCGTGGCGCAGAATCTGGCGCGGCGGATCAATCTGCAGAAGGGCTTCAAGGCCAAGCTGGTGCGCAACGACGACTTCTTCGTGCCGCTGCGCAAGCGCGTCGAGGTTGCCCGCAGCTACAACGCCGACATGTTCGTCTCGGTGCATGCCGATGCCGCGCCACGCCGCACCGCCTACGGTGCCTCGGTCTATGCCCTGTCGGAGCGGGGCGCGACCTCCACCACGGCGCGCTTCCTGGCCGACAGCGAGAACAACGTCGACCTGATCGGCGCCAACGAGATTCTCAAGGGCCGCGACCCCATGCTCGCCGGCGTGCTGCTGGACATGTCGATGAACGCCACCATCTCGTCGAGCCTGGACCTGGGCCACAAGGTGCTGGGGCAATTGTCGAGCATCACCAACCTGCACCAGAAACGAGTGGAGCAGGCAGGCTTCGCTGTGCTCAAATCGCCCGACATCCCCTCGATCCTGGTCGAGACGGGCTTCATTTCCAATGATCGCGATTGCCGACGCCTGCTCGACAGTCGCCACCAGAAGCAGCTGGCCGATTCCATCTTTGCCGGACTGCATGGCTATTTCCAGGAGCGCCCCCCGCTGGGCACCTACCTGGCCAGCCTCAAGAACACCCAAGGAGTGACATGAGTTTGCAAGACAAGGCGCGTCGTTACTGGCGCGTAGTGGTGCTGGTGATAGGTGCGCTCTGTGTCGTGGCCGGGTTGATCGGCTACGGTCAGGGCGGTGGCGACAAGCAGGGCAGTGCCCAGGAAGGCTTCGTCAACAAGGTCTGGCAGATCAAGACCAGCAACAGCATCGAGCCGGGAATGCTCTACGTCTTTCTCAGCGATGGCACCCTGGTGATGGCCTCGCCGAGCAGCCAGCCCTCCCTGGGCCGCTGGACGCGTACCGAGAAGGGTCTGAACCTGATCGAGGAAGGCATCACCTATCCCACGGAAATCCTCAGCCTCTCGCGCGACGAATTCCGTATCCGCAGCCTCAACCCCGGCGATCCGGTGGAGCTGCAGCTGGCTCCGGCGGCGCGCTGAGACGCCTTCAGGCGTCGTCGGCGTAGCGCTGTTCCTGCCAGGGGTCGCCGCGGTCGTGATAGCCGCGCATCTCCCAGAAGCCCGGCGTGTCGCCGACCCGGAAGTCGATGCGCCTGAGCCATTTGGCGCTCTTCCACAGATAGAGGTGCGGGATCATTGCCCGCACCGGCCCGCCGTGCTCGGCGGTCAGCGGCTGGCCCTCCCAGCTGTGGACCAGCAAGGCGCCCGGTGCGGCGAAATCCGCCAGGGGCAGGTTGGTGATGTAGCCGTCGTAGCTGTGCAGGAGCACATGGGTCGCCTCGTCCCGCGGCTGCACCTCGTCGAGCAATTCGCTTACCGGCAGGCCGATCCAGTGATTGTCATAGCGTGACCAGGTGGTGACGCAGTGCATGTCGCTGACGGCCTGGCTGGTCGCCCGCGCCGCGAAGGTCTCCCAGTTCCAGCGCAGCGTCCTGCGCACTGCGCCGGTCACCGCCAGTTGCCAGCGCTCCCGGCTGACCTCCGGCCGCACCCCCAGATCCAGGACCGGCCAGTTGCTGACGCGATGCTGGCCGGGCGGCAACCGCTCGCTTTCCGGACGGGCGCCCTGGCCGGTGAGGAAACGGCCCTCCTGGGCCCAGCGCTCCTTGGAACGGGTCAGCTTGCTTGGCTCATCGCTCATCGAGGGATCCTCTTCACGGGTCGTGGGTTTTTGACCGCCATGATGGCCTTTCGTCGGCACAGGCCGAACCCAGACGGCTTCTTGCGCCTCCTATCCTGCAGGCACTCAGAGAGGCGCCTCCTTTTTCTTAACCTGCCGGAGAACGACCATGGTAGATGCAACCCAGATCAAAGAGCATGCGGAAGTCGTCGGTTCGGACGGCCAGCACGTAGGCACCGTCGACCATATGGAAGGCGCCGATCGCATCAAGCTGACCAAGCGCGATCAGGATGCCCAGGGCAAGCACCACTACATCCCGCTGAGCTGGGTCCAGTCCGTGGAAGGCAGCCAGGTGCGCCTGGTCAAGACCCGCGACGAAGCCGAGCGCGAGTGGCAGGCCGCCTGAGGCGCCTGGCACAGCAACAAAAAGCCCCGCACTGGCGGGGCTTTTTGTTGGCCGGCGAATAGGGATCAGTTGATGTATTCGAACAGCTTGACGATGCGCTGCACGCCCGAGACGCTCTGGATCAGCTGCACGGCGTGGGCGGCTTCCTGCTGGGTTACCAGGCCCAGGAGGTAGACGATGCCGTTTTCGGTGACCACCTTGATGCGCGAGCCGGGGATGTCCTCGTCGGCGAACATCTGGGTCTTGATGCGGGTGGTCAGCCAGGAATCGTTGCTGCGCGCCAGCAGCGAGGAGTTGCCGGTCACCTGCAGTTCGTTGTGGACGGTCTTGACCCGCTGCACGCTGCGCACGGCCTGTTCGGCCTGGGCCTTGAGATCGGCCCGCGGCGTCTGGCCAGCGATCAGCACCACGCCGTTGTAGCTCACCACCACGATGTGCGAGCTGGCGAGATCAGCATTGGCCTTGGAGATGTTGACCGAGGCCTTGGTCTCGATCAGGGCATCGTCCACGGTGCTGCCCAGGGTACGGGTGCCGCGGTTGTCGTCGATGGGCTTGTCGCGGCTGGCGGTGACCACGTTGCTGCAGCCGGCGACCGCAAAGGACAGCGCCAGGATGGCGAGCAGAGGAGCCTTCTTCATTCTTCGCTTCCAAACAGTTGCTGATCGATCTGGTCGCACAGGCAGTGGATCACCAGCAGGTGCACTTCCTGGATGCGGGCGGTGACCTTGGCCGGCACGCGGATCTCGACGTCTTCGGGCAGCAGCAGGGAGGCCATGCCACCGCCGTCGCGGCCGGTGAGGGCGACCACGGTCATCTCGCGGTCGTGGGCGGCCTGGATCGCCTGGATCACGTTGGCCGAGTTGCCGCTGGTGGAGATGGCCAGGAGGATGTCGCCCGGCTGACCCAGAGCCCGGATCTGCTTGGAGAACACCTCGTTGTAGCTGTAGTCGTTGGCGATGGAGGTCAGCGTCGAGGTGTCGGTGGTCAGGGCCAGGGCCGGCAGGCTGGGACGCTCGCGCTCGAAGCGATTCAGCAGTTCCGAGGAGAAGTGCTGGGCATCGCCGGCGGAACCGCCGTTGCCACAGGTGAGAATCTTGCCTTCGTTGAGCAGGGCCGCAACCATGACCTGGCTGGCCAGATCGATATGCGGAATCAGGACTTCCATGGCCTGACGCTTGGTTTCGATGCTGTCCCGGAAGAGTTTCTGGATGCGGGCGTGGGTGTCCATCGCGATATCTTTGACCTGTGCTGTAGAGGGCCTCAGGCGTCGAAGGCCTGTTTGATCCATTCGAGTGCCTGAGGGGATGCGTCGGCCCCGGGGCCGATCGCGATCACGTCGAAACGACAGGGCCGCTTGGCCCAGCGCGCTTCGGATTGCAGAAAGAGGGCGGCGCTGTTGACCAGTCGCTGCCGCTTGCGGGCATCTATGCTTTCCGCGGCGCCGCCCCAGGCGGTATGCCTGCGGGCGCGTACCTCGACGAATACTACTGTATCGCCGTCGAGCATGACCAGATCGAGCTCGCCACCCTGCCAGCGCCAGTTGCGGTCTAGCAGGCGCAGACCGCGCGTCTGCAGGAACTGCAGCGCGCGATCCTCGGCCTGCCGGCCGCGCTGGAGGTGCGGCGCCTGCTTCACGGGGTGCTGAGCGAGGCCGGCACGCTGGTGGTGGGCAGCGGCGCATTGCTGGCCGGCAGCGGCTGGGCCACGCCGTTGCGGAATTCCGCCCAGGGCAGGTGACGCACCACGCGCTGATCGGGCGCCACGCTCAGGTTGCCGGACAGGCCGGGCAGCTCGGAGTTGGGCAGGGCCTTGAGCTGCTGCAGATGCAGCGCCAGCAGGTAGGCGTCGGCGCCCATGGCGTAGAGGCGACCGATGCTGGTGCCGGCCTGGGGCCACTGGGCGGTGATCTTGGCGCGCAGCGGATTGCTCGGGTCGAGCAGCCAGGGCGTTTCGCAGAACAGGATGCCGTTGAGATCCTGGTTCACGCCGGGTTCATTGACCCCGCTGTTGAGGTTGGAGGTGGCGTACACCGGCAGATCGCGGGCGTTCTGGTAGACCAGGATCGGCTTGATCTGACGGGCCTGGGCCGGCGTCGAGGCGAGGAAGATGAAGTCCATGCCCTGGCGCATCTGCAGCAGGCTGCTGATGCGATTGGCGATCTCGACCGGCTGGCCGATGCGCTCGGCGGCGACCAGGCGACCGCCCAGTTGCTGCCACTCGTTCTGGAAGGCAGCCAGCACGCGGGCACCCCAGTCACCCTGGGGCACCATGGCGCCGGCACTGCGCTTGCCATCGGCCCAGGCGCGGCGCGCGGCTTCGCGGGCCTCGTCCTCGGCGGCCAGGCCGAACTGGAAGAGTTGCGGCGGCTGAGCGCCCTGGCTGTCGCCATAGTTCAGCGCCAGGGTGTTGATCGGCAGCTGCGGGCGATCGCCGAGCTGCTTGACGAAGTTCTTCTCCAGCGGACCCACCACCAACTGGATACCGGCGGCCTGGGCCTGGCGGTAGAAGGCGTCCAGCGAGCCCATCTGGGTGCTGTCGTAGACGGTCACGGCCGGAGCGCTCTGGCCGGCGGCCAGGGCTTCGTAGCGGGCGGCCATGAAGCCGTCCTGCAGCGCGCGGGAGACGCCGGCGAGCTGACCCTGCAGGGGCAGCAGCAGGGCGACGCGATTGAGCGGTTCCCGGGCCAGGGTCTTCAGGCGCTCCAGATCATCGGGCAGGTTGCGCGCGGCGGGATGGCCGGGGTGCTGCTTCTGCCAGTCCTCGATGGCGGCCAGCTGCTGATCCAGCGCCAGGTTGCCGCGGGTGATGGCGGCCAGCGCCAGCCAGCCATTGAGATCGGCGTCCTTCACGCTCTGGCGCAGTTGCGCATCCGGCAGGCTGGTGATCAGTTGCCAGATCTGCTCGCGATTGTCGTGGGCGGCATCGCCGTCCAGCAGCGGACCGAGAAAGATCCGCTCCTGGGCGGCGGCGAGCGGCTGGCCGTTGGCGGCCTGGGCGTCGGCCTTGGTCAGGCCGCTGCGGATCTGCTGCTGGGCCGGCAATTCGCCCAGCTGGGCGAAACTCGGATGGTCGAAGCGCTTGACGGCCTGCGCCGGCTGCTTGTCGAGCAGGTCGAGCTGGGCCAGCAGGGTCTGGGCGAACATCTGCTGGGCCGGCTTGAGGACTTCGAGATTGATGGAGCCCAGGATCTGCCGCGCTTCGCGGGCGTTCTGCTGGGCATAGGCCTTGTCGGCGGCGGTCAGGCGCAGCAGATTGGCCTGCTCGGACTGACTGGAGCCGGCCTGGTTCAGCAGTTGCTCGATGCTGGCCTGGCTGGGCTGGGGCAGGTCGCCGAGGGAGTTGTTGACGGGCGAGCTGCTGCAGGCGGCGAGCAGGGCGAAGGCGGTGGCGCAGAGCAGCGGACGCAGGCGGAACTTCATGCTGTGGTTCCTGAGCAAATGTCTGGAAAGGGGCGATTGTCTCACAGCACCCAAGCGCTGCGAACGCCGAGGGCGAGAGCGGCGTACACTGTTGGGCTATTTCCAGTCCGTCAGGTTTCATCATGATTTCGCCGGGTACTCTTTATGTGGTTGCCACGCCCATCGGCAACCTGGACGACATCACCGCCCGCGCGCTCAAGGTGCTGCGCGACGTGGCCCTGATCGCCGCCGAAGACACCCGTCATTCGGCGCGCCTGCTGCGCCATTTCGGCATCGAGACGCCCCTCGCGGCCTGCCACGACCACAACGAGCGCGATGCCGGTGGCCGCTTCATCACCCGGCTGCTGGCGGGGGACGATGTCGCCCTGATCTCCGATGCGGGCACGCCGCTGATTTCCGATCCGGGTTTCCATCTGGTGCGGGCAGCGCGCGCCCAGGGCATCAAGGTCTCGCCGATACCGGGCGCCTGCGCGCTGATCGCGGCGCTTTCCGCGGCCGGGCTGCCCTCGGATCGCTTCAGCTTCGAAGGCTTCCTGCCCGCCAAGGCGGTGGGCCGGCAGGGGCGGCTGGCGGCCCTGCGCGAAGACCCGCGCACTCTGATCTTCTACGAGGCGCCCCATCGGCTCGACGATTGCGTGGCCGACATGGTGAGCACCTTCGGGCCTGAACGGCACATCGTGCTGGGTCGCGAATTGACCAAGACCTTCGAGACCCTGCGCGGCCTGCCCGCCGGCGAGCTGCTGGCCTGGATCCGCGCGGATCTGGATCAGCAGCGCGGCGAGTGCGTGCTGCTGGTGGCCGGCTGGGCGGCGCCCGAGGATACCGAGGTCGATGCCGAGACCCTGCGCATCCTCGATCTGCTGCTGGCCGAGCTGCCGATCAAGCGCGCCGCCGCCCTGGCCGCCCAGATCACCGGCGCGCGCAAGAATCTGCTCTATCAGCTGGCGCTGGAGCGCAAGGGCGAGTAGGGCGAATTAGTGGGCATCTTTCCTTGTTATCCGCCCCCAGTCTCTATACCCTTGCGCCGCGAGAGCCGACCGGGCAGTCGCTGTCGTGATCCGCAAGGGTTGCGAGGGAGGAAAGTCCGGGCTCCATAGGGCGAGGTGCCAGGTAACGCCTGGGAGGCGTGAGCCTACGGAAAGTGCCACAGAAAATAACCGCCTAAGCGCGCAAGCGCCGGTAAGGGTGAAAAGGTGCGGTAAGAGCGCACCGCACGGCTGGCAACAGTTCGTGGCTAGGTAAACCCCACCTGGAGCAAGACCAAATAGGAATCCATAGGCGTGGCCCGCGCTGGATTCGGGTAGGTCGCTAGAGGCAATCAGCGATGGTTGTCCCAGAGGAATGACTGTCCTCGACAGAACCCGGCTTACAGGTCGGCTCTCGCACCCCCTCCCTCCTGGGCCCCTGCGCCCGGGCTTGTGACCTCTTCTTGAGACATCACTTTAATCAATTGAGCCAATCAATTGACTTCATTTCCGTTTGTCGGAAATCGATGTCGTTCGTCCTGGTCGTGAACTCGTGCAATTTGCTCGAAATCCCCGTCCCACGCGGCCTGGGAACCCCCTCGCTTACCTTGACTGAAAGCGGCCCTCCTCAATATAGTGGCGGCCGGTGGTACGAAGTGGGGCGAAGTGGGATTTAATGGCAAGGACAGCCTATTAGAGGACGCGAAATTGTTCCGGGGAGCGAACGCCATCAGTCTCGACGCCAAGGGGCGCGCCGCGATGCCGAGCCGGTATCGTGACGAGCTGCTGGAGCGTTGTGCCGGCCAGCTCATCGTGACGATCGATGCCGTCGACCCCTGCCTTTGCGTCTATCCACTCCCGGAATGGGAAATCATCGAAAGCAAGCTGCGGCAGTTGCCCTCGCTACGCGAGGAGACTCGCCGCTTGCAGCGCTTGCTGATCGGCAATGCGGTGGATCTGGAGCTCGACGGCAGTGGCCGCTTCCTGGTTCCGCCGCGCCTGCGTGAATACGCCAAGCTGGACCGGCGCGTGATGCTGGTCGGGCAGCTCAACAAGTTCCAGTTATGGGATGAGGATGCCTGGAGTGCCGTGTGCGACGCGGATCTCCTGGCGATTAAGGAACCCGGCGGTATGCCGGATGAAATGCGCGATTTGATCCTGTGACCATGAACCCAGTCTTCCACCACGTCTCCGTTCTCCTGGACGAGGCCGTACAGGCATTGGCGATCCAGCCTGCCGGCCGTTATCTGGACGGCACCTTCGGCCGCGGCGGACACAGCCGGGCCGTGCTGCGCCTGCTGGGTGGAGAAGGGCGGCTGCTGGGTTTCGACAAGGATCCCCAGGCGATCGCCGCCGGCCAGGCCCTGGCCACGGAAGACCCGCGATTCGAGATCGTCCAGCGCAGCTTCGCCGAGCTGGGCGATGAACTCGTCGGCCGGGGCTGGTCCGGTCAGGTCGATGGCGTGCTGCTGGATCTGGGCGTGTCCTCGCCCCAGCTCGACGATCCCGAGCGCGGTTTCAGCTTCATGCAGGACGGCCCCCTGGACATGCGCATGGATCCGAGTCGGGGGCAGAGCGCCGCCGCCTGGATCGCCACCGCGCCCGAGGCCGACATCGCCCAGGTATTCAAGGAATTCGGCGAAGAGCGTTTCGCCAAGCGCATGGCGCGTGCCGTGGTGCAGCGCCGTGAGGTCCAGCCCTTCGAGCGCACCGGCGACCTGGCCAAGGTGCTCACCGAGGCCAATCCGGCCTGGGAAAAGGGCAAGCATCCCGCGACGCGCGCCTTCCAGGGTCTGCGCATCTACATCAACCGCGAGCTGAGCGATCTGGAGCAGGGCCTGCAGGCCGCTTACGAGCAGCTGGCCGTGGGTGGCCGGCTGGTGGTGATCAGCTTCCACTCGCTGGAAGATCGCATCGTCAAACAGTTCATGCGCCGGCTGGCCAAGGGCGAGGCCGACCAGTTGCCGCGCGACCTGCCGATCCGCGCTACGGTCTTCGAGCCCTCGCTGCGCCTGCTGGGCAAGCCGGTCTATGCCGGCGACGCCGAACTGGCCGCCAATCCCCGCGCGCGCAGCGCCGTGATGCGCGTTGCCGAGAAGCTGAAATGAGCCGGCTCTTCGTCAAGAAACTGCCCCTGGGCAGCAGCGTCATGCTGGTGCTGTTCGCCGGTGTGCTGCTGTCGGCGGTGGCCGTGGCCTATAGCGCCCACTGGAATCGCCAGCTGCTCAACACCCTCTATGGCGAAATGGCCATCCGCGACAAGGCCCAGGCCGAATACGGCCGGCTGCTGCTGGAGCAGAGCACCTGGACCGCCCACAGCCGCGTCGAGGCCCTGGCCAGCGGCCAGCTGCAGATGCGCATCCCCGATCCGGCCGAAATTCGGATGGTCAATCCGTGAAAGGCCTGATCGCGCGCCTGCCATGGCGCTTCAGCCTCATCATCGGGCTGTTGCTGGTCATGGTCGGCACCATCATCTGGCGCATCGTCGATCTGCACGTGATCGACCGGGCCTTTCTGAAGGGGCAGGGCGATGCGCGCAGCGTGCGCACCATCCCCATTCCCGCGCACCGCGGCCTGATCACCGACCGCAACGGCGAACCCCTGGCCGTGAGTACGCCGGTCACCACCCTGTGGATCAATCCCAAGGAACTGCTGGGTGCCGAGGATCGCTGGGCGACCCTGGCCGATGCCGTCGGCCAGCCACGGGCGGAACTGGCCAAGCGCATCGAGCAGAACGCCAGCAAGGAATTCCTCTACCTGGCCCGCGGCCTCACGCCCGAGCAGGGCGATGCGGTGATGACCCAGGTCAAGGCGCACAAGATTCCCGGTGTCTACGACATCGAGGAATTTCGGCGTTTCTATCCGGCGGGTGAAGTGGCGGCCCATGTGGTCGGCTTCACCGACATCGACGACCACGGGCGCGAAGGCATCGAACTGGCGTTCAACGAGTGGCTGTCCGGCGTGCCGGGTCGTCGCCAAGTGGTCAAGGATCGCCGCGGCCGGTTGATCCGCGATGTCCAGGTCGCCAAGAACGCCAAGCCGGGCAATACCCTGGCGCTGTCCATCGACCTGCGCCTGCAGTATCTCGCGGCGCGCGAACTGCGCAACGCCCTGACCCAGTTCGAAGCCGAGGCCGGCAGCCTGACCATCGTCGACGTCAAGACCGGCGAGGTCCTGGCGATGGTCAACATGCCCACCTACAACCCCAACAATCGCCGCAGTCTGGAACCGGCCGCCATGCGCAACCGGGCGATGATCGACGTGATGGAGCCCGGTTCGGTGATGAAGCCGATCTCCATGACCGCCGCGCTCGCCAGCGGCCGCTGGAAGCCTACCGACAAGGTCAACGTCTATCCCGGTTCGCTGCAGATCGGTCGCTACACCATCAAGGACGTCTCCCACAGCGACGGCGCCCTGGACCTGACCGGCATCCTCATCAAGTCCAGCAACGTCGGCATGAGCAAGATCGCCTTCGACGTCGGTGGCGAGAACATCTACAACGCCATGCGCGCCGTCGGCCTCGGCCAGGACACCGGTCTGGGCTTTCCCGGCGAGCGGGTCGGCAATCTGCCCAACCATCGCAACTGGCGTCCGGCCGAGACCGCGACCCTGTCCTATGGCTATGGCCTGGCGGTGACCGCCGTGCAACTGGCCCACGCCTATTCGGTGCTGGCCAACGACGGTCGCTCGGTGCCGCTGTCCATGGTGCGCCTGGACAAGGCCCCGCCCAGCGATCAGGCAGTGGAAGAACGCGTTGCCAAGACTCTGCAGGGCATGTTGCAACAGGTCGTGGAAGCCCCCGGTGGCGCCTTCCGCGCCCAGGTGCCGGGCTACCACGTCGCCGGCAAGAGTGGTACCGCGCGCAAGACCAGCACCGGTACCCGTGGCTATGCCGAGAATTCCTATCGCTCGCTGTTCGCCGGCTTCGGCCCCACCAGCAATCCGCGCCTGGCCGCGGTGGTGGTGATCGATCGTCCCAGCAAGGGCGGCTACTACGGCGGCGTGGTTTCGGCGCCCGTGTTCAGCCGCGTGATGTCCGGTGCCCTGCGCCTGATGAACATCCAGCCGGACAACCTGCAGCCGCTGCCCGTGCAGCAGGCCCAGGCCCAGGCTGCCGCCAAACCGCTGCTGGTCGGGGAGCGTGATCGATGAGCCGTCTGCTGACCGACCTCCTGCCTGAAGCCACCGCCGCCGTCGATATCGGCGGTCTGGCGCTGGACAGCCGCGAAGTCCGCCCGGGCTCGCTGTTCCTCGCCATTCCCGGTCTGCACAGCGACGGCCGCGCCCATATCGCCGCTGCCGCCGAGCGCGCAGCCGCGGCCATCGCCTACGAAGCGAAGGACGCCCCTGCGCTGCCGACCCTGGACATTCCCCTGATTGCCGTCGAGGGTCTGGCCGCCCAGCTTTCCGCCATCGCCGGGCGTTTTCACAACGAGCCCAGCCGGCGCCTGGCGCTAGTCGGCGTCACCGGTACCAATGGCAAGACCAGTGTCAGCCAGCTGATCGCCCAGGCCTGCGACCTGCTCGGTCAGCGTTGCGGCATCGTCGGCACCCTGGGTAGCGGCTTTTATGGCGCCCTGGCCGAAGGCCGCCATACCACGCCGGATGCCCTCAAGCTGCAGGCGACCCTGGCCGAACTGGCCGAGGGTGGCGCCGCCACCGTGGCCATGGAAGTCTCTTCCCATGGCCTGGCCCAGGGCCGGGTGGCGGCGCTGGCCTTCAAGGTCGCGGTCTTCACCAATCTCTCCCGCGACCACCTCGATTATCACGGGACCATGGTCGCCTATGGCGAAGCCAAGGCCCAGCTGTTCGCCTGGCCCGGGCTCGGCACCCGCGTCCTCAATCTGGATGACGCCTTTGGCCGCGAGCTGGCGGCTCGCCCCAGCCCGGCCGCGACCCTGACCTACAGCCTGAGCGATCCGGCCGCCAGCCTCCATTGCCAGGCCATCCGGTTCGACGACCACGGCGTGCGCGCCCAGCTGGTCACCGCCCAGGGCACCGGCGAGCTGCGCAGCCAGCTGATCGGGCGCTTCAACCTGAGCAATTTGCTGGCCGCCATCGGTGCCCTGCTGGGTCTCGGTCATGCACTGGCCGACATCCTCGCCATCCTCCCGCAGCTGCAGGGCCCGGCCGGACGCATGCAGCGCCTGGGCGGCGCTGGGCGGCCGCTGGTGGTGGTGGACTACGCCCACACCCCCGACGCCCTGGACAAGGTGCTCACCGCCCTGCGGCCCCATGTGGGTGCCGAGGGTCGTCTGGTCTGCGTGTTCGGCTGTGGCGGCGATCGCGATCGCGGCAAGCGACCGGAGATGGCCGCGGTGGCCGAGCGCCTGGCCGATCAGGTGGTGGTGACCGACGACAACCCCCGTACCGAGGATCCGGCCGCCATCGTCGCCGACATCCGCGCCGGCTTCGCACAGCCCGAGCAGGTGAGCTTCGCCGGCCGGCGCGAGGTGGCGATCGCCCAGGCCGTGGCCGCGGCGACCGCCCAGGACATCGTGGTGCTGGCTGGCAAGGGCCACGAGCCCTACCAGGAGATCGCCGGTGTCCGCCATCCCTTTTCCGATCTCGACCAGGCCGAGCGGGCCCTGACCGCCTGGGAGCGACAGCATGCTTAGATCCTTCACCCTCACCGAAGTGGCCGAGGCCCTGACCGGCAACCTGCTGGGCGCCGATACCCTGTTCGACGGCGTCGGCACCGACAGCCGCAAGGCCGTGGCCGGACAGCTCTTCGTCGCCCTGACCGGGCCGCGCTTCGATGGTCATGCCTATCTGGCCGACGTGGCTGCCCAGGGCGCCGCAGCGGCCCTGGTCGAGCGTGCCGTCCCCGAAGTGCACCTGCCCCAGCTGGTGGTGGCCGATACCCGCCTGGCGCTGGGTCGCCTGGGCGCCTTCAATCGTGACCTGTTCCAGGGGCGGCTCGCCGCCGTGACCGGCTCCAGTGGCAAGACCACGGTCAAGGAGCTGCTCGCCGCCATCCTGCGTCAGCAGGGTGCCACCCTGGCTACCCAAGGCAATCTGAACAACGACCTGGGCGCGCCCCTGACCCTGCTGCGACTGGCCGCCGAGCATGCCTATGGCGTCATCGAGCTGGGTGCTTCCCATGTCGGTGACATTGCCTACACCGTGAGCCTGACACGCCCGGATGTCGTTATCATTACCAACGCCGGCCAGGCCCATGTGGGCGAATTCGGCGGCGTCGATCGTATCGTCGAGGCCAAGGGCGAGATCATCGAAGGCGTGGGCGAGGGTGGCACCGTGGTCCTCAATCGCGACGACGTGGCCTTCGAGACCTGGCAGCGCCGCGCGGCCGGTCGCAAGGTCGTCGCCTTCGGCCTGGATGCCCGCGCCGACGTCCGCGCCAGCGCGGTCACCCTGGACGCCCAGGGCCGCCCGAGCTTCCTCCTGCACACCGCCCAGGGCGAGGCGCCGGTCACCCTGCAACTGCTGGGTGCCCACAACGTCGGCAACGCCCTGGCCGCGGCTGCCGCCGCCCTCAGCCTGGGCCTGGAGCTGGCCACCGTCGCCCGTGGCCTCGCCACCGCGGCACCGGTCCAGGGCCGCACCCTGACCCGCACCAGCCAGCGCGGTGCCCAGGTCATCGACGACAGCTACAACGCCAACCCTGCGTCGGTGAAAGCCGGGATCGACCTGCTGGCGGCCCTGCCGGGCCGTCGGGTGGTGGTCCTGGGCGACATCGCCGAGCTGGGAGAGTGGACCGAAGAGGGCCATCGCGACGTGGGCGAGCATGCCCGCGGCAAGGTGGACGCCTTCTACAGCGTCGGTCCCGCCATGGCCCATGCGGCCCGCGCCTACGGCGCCGAGGCCCGGCATTTCACCGATCGCGAACAGCTGATCGAGGCCCTGGCGGACGAGGACCGGGCCGGAACCACCCTGCTGATCAAGGGATCCCGCAGCGCCGCGATGGACAAGGTCGTCGCCGCGCTCTGCGCCATTAATACCGAGGAGAAACACTGATGCTGCTGCTGTTGGCGGAGTTCCTGCAACAGTTCTACAAGGGCTTCGCCGTCTTCCAATACCTCAGCCTGCGCGGCATTCTGGGCGTCCTGACCGCCCTGTTGCTGTCGTTGTGGCTCGGCCCCTGGATGATCCGCACCCTGCAGATCCGCCAGATCGGCCAGGCCGTGCGCAACGATGGCCCCCAGTCGCACCTGTCCAAGTCCGGCACCCCCACCATGGGCGGCGCCCTGATCCTGACCACCATCGGCATCAGCACCCTGCTGTGGGCCGATCTGCACAACCGTTACGTCTGGACCGTGCTGGCGGTGACCTTCCTGTTCGGCGCCATCGGCTGGGTCGACGACTATCGCAAGGTGATCGAGAAGAACTCCCGGGGCCTGCCCAGTCGCTGGAAGTACTTCTGGCAATCAGTATTCGGCCTGGGGGCGGCGATCTTCCTCTATGTCACGGCCAAGGCGCCCATCGAAACCACGCTGATCCTGCCGCTGCTGAAGAACATCGAAATCCCGCTGGGGATTTTCTTCGTTGTGCTGACCTACTTCGTCATCGTCGGCTCCAGCAACGCGGTCAACCTCACCGACGGCCTCGACGGCCTGGCGATCATGCCCACCGTGATGGTCGGCGGCGCCCTGGGCATCTTCTGCTACCTGTCGGGCAACGTGAAATTCGCCGACTACCTGCTGATTCCCTATGTGGAGGGTTCCGGCGAGCTGATCGTCTTCTGCGGCGCCCTGATCGGCGCGGGCCTGGGGTTCCTCTGGTTCAACACCTATCCGGCCATGGTCTTCATGGGTGACGTCGGCGCCCTGGCGCTGGGCGCCGCCCTCGGCACCATCGCCGTGATCGTCCGCCAGGAAGTGGTGCTGTTCATCATGGGTGGCGTCTTCGTCATGGAGACCCTCTCGGTGGTCATCCAGGTCGCCTCCTTCAAGCTGACCGGCAAGCGCGTCTTCCGCATGGCGCCGATCCACCACCATTTCGAATTGAAGGGCTGGCCCGAACCGCGGGTCATCGTGCGCTTCTGGATCATCACCGTGATCCTGGTCCTGTTCGGTCTCGCCACCCTGAAGCTGAGGTAATCGCAGTGCTCATCGCTTCCGACCAGTTCCGTATCGTCGTCGGCCTCGGCAAGAGTGGCATGTCGCTGGTGCGCTTTCTCGCGCGCCGGGGCGTGCCCTTTGCCGTGGCCGACACGCGGGAACAGCCGCCGGAACTCGCGACCCTGAGAACCCAGTATCCCCAGGTCGAGGTGCGCTGCGGCGAGCTGGATGCCGACTTCCTGGCCCGCGCCGCCGAACTCTACGTGAGTCCCGGCCTGGCCCTGGAAACGCCGGCGCTGCAGGAGGCCGCCGCCCGCGGCGTGCGGCTGTCCGGCGACATCGACCTGTTCGCGCGCCATGCCCAGGCACCCATCGTCGCCATCACCGGTTCCAACGCCAAGAGCACCGTCACCACCCTGGTGGGCGACATGGCGCGGCGCGCCGGCAAGCGCGTGGCCGTGGGGGGCAACCTGGGCACCCCGGCGCTGGATCTGCTGGCCGATGACGTCGAGCTCTATGTGCTGGAGCTGTCGAGCTTCCAACTGGAAACCTGCGAGCGGCTCAACGCCGAGGTCGCCACGGTGCTCAACCTCAGCGAAGACCACATGGATCGCTACACCGGCATGCCGGCCTATCACCAGGCCAAGCACCGCATCTTCCGCGGCGCCCGCCAGGTGGTGGTCAATCGCGACGATGCGCTGTCGCGGCCGCTGATCGGCGAGGGCGTGCCCTGCCTGACCTTTGGCCTGGGACGTCCGGATTTCCGTGCCTTTGGCATTCGCGAGGAGGAGGGCCGCCGCTATCTGGCGCTGGCCTTCGACAACCTGCTGGATGTCGAGGAACTCAGGATCCGCGGTACCCACAACCACAGCAATGCCCTGGCTGCGCTGGCACTCGGCCAGGCCGCCGGTCTGCCCATGGCGCCCATGCTGGAGGCCCTGCGCGCCTTCCCGGGGCTGGAGCACCGCTGCCAGTGGGTGGGCGAGGTCGCGGGCGTCAACTACTACAACGATTCCAAGGCAACCAATGTCGGTGCGGCGCTGGCCGCCGTGGAAGGCCTGGGCGACGACATCACCGGTCAACTGGTGCTGATCGCCGGCGGCGACGGCAAGGGTGCCGATTTCAGCGCCCTGCGCGAACCCATCGCCCGTCACTGCCGCGCCGTGGTGCTGCTGGGGCGTGATGCCGCGCGGATCGCCGAGATCCTGCCGGCCACCGTGCAGCAGCTGCGCGTCGCCACCCTGGAAGAGGCCGTGGCCGAGAGCCGTCGTCTGGCCCAGCCGGGCGACGCCGTGCTGCTGTCGCCGGCCTGCGCCAGTCTCGACATGTTCCGCAATTTCGAAGAACGCGGACGGCTGTTCGCCCAGGCCGTGGAGGCATTGGCATGATCCTCAGCCTGCTGCGTCCCTATCCCTCGCCGCTGGCGAGCCGCCATGGCATCGACCTGGACTTCCCGCTGCTGGCCGGCTGTCTGTTGCTGCTCGGCCTCGGTCTGGTGATGGTGACCTCGGCGTCTTCCGAGGTGGCCGCCGCCCAGTCCGGCAATCCGCTGTACTTCATGTACCGCCACCTGATCTACCTGGCGATCGGCTTCGTCTCCTGCGGCGTGGTGATGCTGATCCCCATGGCCACCTGGCAGCGCTTCGGCTTTCCGCTGCTGATCATCGCCTTCCTGCTGCTGGTAGCGGTGCTGGTGCCCGGCATCGGTCGCGAGGTGAACGGCTCTCTGCGCTGGATCGGCTTCGGCATCTTCAACGTGCAGCCTTCGGAGATCGCCAAGGTCTTCGTGGTGCTCTATCTGGCCGGCTACCTGGTCCGTCGCCAGCATGAGGTACGCCACACCTGGGCCGGCTTCTTCAAGCCCTTCATCGTGCTCCTGCCGATGGCCATGCTGCTGCTGCGCGAACCCGACTTCGGCGCCACCGTGGTGATGATGGGCGCTGCCGGCGCCATGCTGTTCCTCGGCGGCGTCGGCCTGTTCCGCTTCCTGCTGATGGTCGCCCTGGCGGTGCTGGCGGTGTTCGTGCTGGTGCAGACCCAGTCCTACCGGATGCAGCGCCTGATCACCTTCACCGATCCCTGGGCCGATCAGTTCGGTTCCGGCTACCAGCTGACCCAGGCGCTGATCGCCTTCGGTCGCGGCGGCTGGACCGGCCTCGGACTGGGCAACAGCATCCAGAAGCAGTTCTATCTGCCCGAAGCCCATACCGACTTCCTCTTTGCCGTACTGGCCGAAGAGCTGGGGCTGATCGGCGCCATGGCCACCGTCGGCCTGTTCCTCTTCGTCTGTGTGCGCGGCCTGTTCATCGGTCACTGGGCCGAGCAGTCCAAGCAGTTCTTCTCGGCCTATGTGGCCTATGGCCTGTCGATGCTGTGGATCGGCCAGTTCCTGATCAACATCGGCGTGAACGTCGGCCTGCTGCCGACCAAGGGCCTGACCCTGCCGTTCCTCAGCTATGGCGGCAGCTCCCTGGTGATCTGCTGCGTGAGCATGGGCCTGCTGCTGCGCATCGAATGGGAGAGACGCACCCTGGTGGATACCGAGGATGTGGAATTCACCGAAGAGGATTTCGCCGATGTCCGCTAACGTCCTCATCATGGCCGGCGGTACCGGCGGGCACGTTTTCCCGGCCCTGGCCTGCGCCCGTGAATTCGAAGCCCGCGGCTATACCGTGCACTGGCTGGGTACCCCTCGCGGCATCGAGAACGACGTGGTGCCCAAGGCCGGCATCACCCTGCACCACATTCCGGTCACCGGGTTGCGGGGCAAGGGTGTGCGCTCCCTGGTGAAGGCGCCGTTGCAGCTCAGTGGCGCGCTCATGCAGGCCATCGGCCTGATGCGCCGGCTCAAGCCGGTCTGCGTGCTGGGTCTGGGTGGCTTCGTCACCGGTCCGGGTGGGCTGGCCGCCAAGCTGTGCAACATCCCGCTGGTGATCCACGAACAGAACGCCCACGCCGGCACCGCCAATCGCCTGCTGGTGCCCATGGCCGCGCGCGTCTGCGAAGGCTTCGCCGATACCTTCCCGGCGTCCGCCAAGCGCCTGTCCACCGGCAATCCGGTGCGCGCCGAGCTCTTCGCCCCGGTGACCCGGGCACCGCTGGAAGAGCGCGCAGCCAACCTGCTGGTGCTGGGCGGCAGCCTGGGCGCCGAGCCGCTCAACAAGCTCTTGCCCGAGGCCCTGGCGCAACTGCCGGCCGGACTTCGCCCACAGGTCCGCCACCAGGCCGGTCGCCAGCACGCCGAGGTCACCGCCGAGCGCTATACCAACGTCGCCGTGGAGGCCGATGTCCAGCCCTTCATCGCCGACATGGCCGCCGCCTATGCCTGGGCCGACCTGGTGATCTGCCGGGCCGGTGCCCTGACCGTCGCCGAGCTGACCGCCACCGGTCTGCCGGCGCTGCTGATTCCCCTGCCGCACGCCATCGACGACCACCAGACCAGCAATGCGCGCTTCCTGGAGCGCGCCGGTGCCGGTGTGGTGCTGCCGCAACATTCCACCCGCCCGGCGGATCTCGCCGCGCAGCTTACCGAGGTCCTGATGCATCCCGAACGTCTTGCCGGCATGGCCGCTCGCAGCCGAGCCCTGGCCAAACCCGATGCCACCCGTGCAGTCGTCGACGCCTGTCTGGAGGTTGCCCGTGGTTAAGTCGCAAAGTGCCATTCAGGCCGAAGTTCGGCGCATGCGCAGCATTCGACGCATCCACTTCGTCGGGATCGGCGGCGTCGGCATGTGCGGCATCGCCGAGGTGCTGCTGAACCTGGGTTACGAAGTCTCGGGTTCGGACCTCAAGGAATCCGCGGTGACCGCGCGCCTGCAGCAATTCGGCGCGCGCATCTACATCGGCCATCGCGCCGAGAACCTGGATCAGGTCGATGTGCTGGTGGTGTCCAGCGCCATCAACAGATCCAACCCGGAGGTCTCCGCCGCCCTCGAGCAGCGCATTCCCGTGGTGCCCCGCGCCGAGATGCTCTCCGAGCTGATGCGCTATCGCCACGGCATCGCCGTCGCCGGTACCCATGGCAAGACCACCACCACCAGCCTGATCGCCTCGGTGTTCGCGGCCGAAGGCCTGGACCCGACCTTCGTCATCGGTGGCCGCCTCAATGCCGCCGGCACCAATGCCCAGCTCGGCACCAGCCGCTACCTGATCGCCGAGGCCGACGAGAGCGACGCCAGCTTCCTGCACCTGCAGCCCATGGTCGCCGTGGTCACCAACATCGACGCCGACCACATGAGCACCTACGAGGGTGACTTCAACCGGCTCAAGCGCACCTTCGTCGACTTCCTGCACAACCTGCCGTTCTATGGCCTGGCCGTGCTCTGCGTCGACGATCCGGTGGTGCGCGAGATCATTCCCCAGGTCGCCCGGCCCACCGTCACCTACGGCACCGCCGAAGACGCCGACGTGCGCGCCGTGGACATCCGCCAGGAAGGCATGCGTACCCATTTCACCGTGCTGCGCGAGGGCCGCGCGCCCCTGGCGGTCTCGGTCAACATGCCGGGCGTGCACAACGTGCTCAACGCCCTGGCCACCATCGCCATCGCCACCGACGAAGGCGTCAGCGACGAGGCCATCCTCAATGGCCTGTCCGGCTTCCAGGGGGTAGGGCGGCGCTTCCAGGTGTACGGCGAACTGCCGGTCGCCGGTGGCAGCGTCATGCTGGTGGACGACTACGGCCACCATCCGCGCGAGGTCGCCGCGGTGATCAAGGCCGTGCGCGGCGGCTGGCCCGAGCGCCGGCTGGTGATGGTCTATCAGCCGCACCGTTTCAGCCGTACCCGCGATCTCTACGAAGACTTCGTCCAGGTGCTGGCCGATGCCAACGTCCTGCTGCTGATGGAGGTCTATCCGGCCGGCGAAGAACCCATTCCCGGAGCCGACAGCCGTCAGCTCTGCCACAGCATCCGCCAGCGCGGCCAGCTCGATCCCATCTACGTGGAGCGCGGCAGCAACATCGCCCCGCTGGTCAAGCCGCTGCTGCGCCCGGGCGACATCCTGCTCTGCCAGGGCGCGGGCGACATCGGCGCCCTGGCGCCGCAACTGCTCAAGCACCCGCTGTTCGCCGCTGCCGCGACCGCCGGGAGTTCGGCATGAGCCTTCATCCGTACAACCCCTTGCCGGCAACCGCTGTTGCCAGCGCGCACGTGGAGGGCTGAACCTTGGTCGCCACCCTACGTCACAACCAGCCCGGCTTCGGCCGGTCGCGCAACGCCGAGCAGCGGGGCGCCAGTCGCCTGGTCGCCGAAGAGCCGCTGTCGACACGCCTGCCACGCCCGAGCCTGGGGCTACTCAAGCGCATCCTCTGGCCGTTCCTGCTGCTGGGGCTGGGCTTCGGTACCTACGAAGGTGCCCAGCGCCTGCTGCCCTATGCCGACCGGCCGATCGCCAAGGTCAGCGTCAAGGGCGACCTGTCCTACATCAGCCAGGGGGCGGTGCAGCAGCGCATCGCGCCCTTCGTCGGCACCACCTTCTTCCAGGTCGACCTGGCCGACATGCGCCACGAACTGGAAACCATGCCGTGGATCGCCCACGCCGAGGTGCGCCGCGTCTGGCCGGACGAGATCAGCATCCGCCTGGAAGAGCAGATGCCCATCGCCCGCTGGGGCGACGAGGCGCTGCTGAATAACCAGGGTGAGGCTTTTGCCCCGCAGGATCTGGCCAACTATGACAATCTACCGCGGCTGTACGGCCCCAAGCGGGCCCAGCAGCAGGTAATGCAGCAGTACCAGATGTTCAGCCAGATGCTTCGGCCGCTCGGTTACACCGTGTCGCGCCTGGAAATGCACGAGCGCGGCAGCTGGTACCTCACCACCGGTCAGGGGCTGGAACTGGTGTTCGGCCGCGACCAGCTGGTGGAAAAGATGCGGCGCTTCATGCGCCTGTACGATCAGGTGCTCAAGGCACAGATGGACAATATCGCGCGGATCGATCTGCGTTATCCGAACGGTCTGGCCGTGGCCTGGCGTGATCCCGCTGTCGCCGCCACCCCCGTGACCGAACCGGCCAAGCATTGAGGAGAAGTTTTTTACTATGGCAAGCGTGCAAAGCGGCAAGATGATCGTCGGCCTCGACATCGGCACTTCCAAGGTCGTGGCTCTGGTCGGCGAGGTGTCTTCCGATGGTCAGATCGAGATCGTCGGGATCGGCACCCATCCGTCGCGCGGGCTCAAGAAGGGCGTGGTGGTCAACATCGAATCCACCGTCGCCTCCATCCAGCGGGCCATCGAAGAAGCCCAGCTGATGGCCGGTTGCCGGATCCATTCGGCCTTCGTCGGCATTGCCGGCAATCACATTCGCAGCCTGAATTCCCACGGCATCGTGGCGATCCGCGATCGTGAAGTGAGCCCTGCGGACATCGAGCGGGTGCTCGATGCCGCCCAGGCGGTGGCCATCCCCGCCGACCAGCGCGTGCTGCACACCCTGGCCCAGGACTATGTGATCGATAACCAGGAAGGGGTGCGCGAACCCCTGGGCATGTCCGGCGTCCGCCTGGAAGCCAAGGTTCACGTCGTGACCTGCGCCGTCAACGCCGCGCAGAACATCGAGAAATGTGTTCGTCGTTGCGGCCTGGAAGTCGACGACATCATCCTTGAACAACTGGCCTCGGCCTATTCGGTGCTGACCGACGATGAAAAGGAACTGGGCGTCTGCCTGGTCGACATCGGCGGCGGCACCACCGATATAGCCATCTTTACCGAAGGCGCCATCCGCCATACGGCGGTGATACCTATTGCTGGCGACCAAGTCACAAATGACATTGCCATGGCCTTGAGAACCCCAACGCAATATGCCGAAGAAATCAAGATTCGGTATGCTTGTGCCTTGGCGAAACTGGCTGGACCGGGCGAAACCATCAAGGTGCCCAGCGTGGGTGATCGTCCGCCGCGAGAATTGTCGCGTCAGGCCCTCGCGGAAGTGGTCGAGCCCCGTTACGATGAGCTATTCACACTGGTGCAAGCGGAACTGCGCCGCAGTGGTTACGAGGATCTGATCCCCGCTGGGATCGTACTCACCGGTGGTACCGCGAAGATGGAAGGCGCGGTCGAGCTGGCGGAAGAGATTTTCCATATGCCGGTACGCCTGGGGGTGCCCCAGACGGTCAAGGGTCTGACTGACGTGATCAGCAACCCGATCTATTCCACAGGCGTCGGCCTGTTGCTCTATGGCCTGCAAAAGCAGACCGATCCCTTGCCGGTTGTTTCTGGCGGATATAGCAGCGAAACCAAATCCACAGTCCTGGAACGCATGAAGCGTTGGGTCCAGGGCAACTTGTAATTCACAATTAAACCGCGGCAGTAGGCGAAGATCCGAAAGGAAGAGAGGGGACCATGTTCGAACTCGTAGACAACATTCCACAAAGCGCCGTGATCAAAGTCATCGGCGTGGGCGGTGGCGGTGGCAACGCCGTCAACCACATGGTCAAAAGCGGTGTTGAAGGCGTCGAATTCATCTGTGCAAATACCGACGCCCAGGCCCTGAAGAACGTCACATCCCGTACCGTGCTGCAACTCGGCCCGGGCGTCACCAAGGGTCTTGGTGCCGGCACCAACCCGGAAATCGGCCGCCAGGCGGCCATGGAAGATCGTGAGCGCATCGCCGAAGTCCTCGAAGGCGCCGACATGGTCTTCATCACCACCGGCATGGGCGGTGGCACCGGTACCGGTGCGGCGCCGATCATCGCTGAAGTGGCCAAGGAAATGGGTATCCTGACCGTTGCCGTGGTCACCCGTCCGTTCCCTTTCGAAGGCCGCAAGCGCATGCAGGTCGCCGACGAAGGCATTCGCTCCCTGTCCGAATGCGTCGACTCGCTGATCACCATCCCCAACGAGAAGCTCCTGACCATTCTGGGCAAGGACGCCAGCCTGCTGGCCGCCTTCGCCAAGGCTGACGACGTCCTCGCCGGCGCCGTCCGTGGTATCTCCGACATCATGCAGCGTCCCGGCCTGATGAACGTCGACTTCGCCGACGTCAAGACCGTGATGGGCGAGATGGGCATGGCCATGATGGGTACCGGCCACGCCAGCGGTCCGAACCGGGCGCGCGAAGCCACCGAGGCCGCCATCCGCAACCCGCTGCTGGAAGACGTCAACCTGCACGGCGCCCGCGGCATCCTGGTCAACATCACCGCCGGCCTGGATCTGTCCCTGGGTGAATACGCCGCCGTCGGCGAGATCATCGAGGACTTCGCGTCCGAGCACGCCACCGTCAAGGTCGGCGCCGTGATCGATCCGGAAATGCGCGACGAGCTGCACGTCACCGTGGTCGCCACCGGCCTGGGTGCGCGCATCGAGAAGCCGGTCAAGGTGGTGGACAACACTGCCCAGACCCTGGCCGCGGCCCGTCAGGAAACCGCTCCGGTCAACTACGACGACCTCAAGTACCCGACCTCGATGCGCTCCGGTCGTGGCAGCCAGAATCATGGCGGCTCGGCAGCGGCGACCAAGGTCAATCCCAACGACGACCTGGATTACCTGGACATCCCGGCCTTCCTGCGTCGTCAGGCTGATTGATCGGGTATATCACAAGCCAGGGTGTGATTAGTGGGCATCGATTTTCGCTTCTGCTATCATCGCGACTTCGTTGAACACCATTCGCACCCTGCGACCGAGCGGCCCTGGCATGATTAGACAACGCACCCTCAAGAACACCATTCGCGCCACTGGCGTTGGCCTGCATTCCGGGGAAAAGGTTTACCTGACCCTGAAGCCGGCGCCGGTCGACACGGGGATCGTGTTCCGTCGCACCGATCTCGATCCGGTCGTGGAAATCCCGGCCTGGGCCGAGAACGTGGGTGAAACCACCATGTCGACCAACCTGTTCAGCGACACCGGCGTCAAGGTCGGTACCGTTGAACACCTGCTGTCGGCCATGGCCGGTCTGGGTATCGACAATGCCTACGTCGAGCTGTCCGCGGTCGAAGTGCCGATCATGGACGGCAGTGCCGGTCCCTTCGTTTTCCTGATCCAGTCCGCCGGTCTGCAGGAACAGGAAGCGGCCAAGCAGTTCATCCGTATCAAGCGTGAAGTGACCGTCGTCGACGGTGACAAGCGCGCCACCTTCGTGCCCTTCGACGGCTTCAAGGTGACCTTCGAAATAGATTTCGATCACCCGGTGGTCAACAACCGTACCCAGAAGGCCTCGGTGGACTTCTCGAGCACCTCCTTCCTCAAGGAAGTCAGCCGTGCCCGTACCTTCGGCTTCATGCGCGACCTGGAGTTCCTGCGTTCGCACAACCTGGCCCTGGGCGGCAGCGTCGACAACGCCATCGTGGTGGACGAGAAGGGTGTGATCAACGAAGACGGTCTTCGTTACGAAGACGAATTCGTCAAGCACAAGATCCTCGACGCCATCGGCGACCTGTACCTGCTCGGCAAGAGCCTCATCGGCGAATTCCGTGGCTACAAGTCCGGTCATGCCATGAACAATCGCCTGCTGCGTGCGCTGCTGGCCGATCGTGATGCCTGGGAAGTGGTGACCTTCGAAGATTCCGGTCTGGCGCCGATTTCCTACATGAGACCTGCGGCTGCCGTCTGAGTCCGGTCCAAGAAAAAGCCCTGCATCCGCAGGGCTTTTTTTATGGCCGCTGAAAAGGCCTAGCGACGCGCCAGGGGCTCGCCCTGGAAGCTCACTCCGGCCAGGCCGTGGGCGATAAGGGCGCGGATGTTGGCGTGGTCGCTGCCCTCGGGGGTCTGCAGCACGCTGCGATAGTGCTCGCCAAAGGCCAGCAGGGCTTCCTGATCGCTCAAACCTTCGAGCTTGGCCAGGCCCAGGGTCTTGCAGGAGCCTTCGTTCTGGCCCGCCGCATTGTCCACCGCGCCATTGCGAAAGGCGGTGGGCTGGTAGTGGTAGTGCTCGGCGACAAAGGCCAGGGTGTCGGCGAAGGCATGGTCGCCCTGGGCCAGGCGGGCGCGGAAGCTGGCGAGATCGCTCATTTGTTCTGCTGCTCCTGGAAGGCCGCGGCCTGGGCCGGCGAGGCCTCGGTCTGGTACTGGGCTTTCCAGTCGGCATAGGGCATGCCGTAGACGGCCTCGCGGGCATCGTCCAGGCTCAGCGCCAGGCCCTTGTCGTCGGCCGCGGCCTTGTACCACTTGGACAGGCAGTTGCGGCAGAAGCCGGACAGGTTCATCAGGTCGATGTTCTGCACGTCGGTGCGCTTGCGCAGATGCTCGACCAGGGTGCGGAAGGCGGCGGCCTCCAGTTCCAGGCGGTCTTGTTCGGTCATGGCTGATTCCTCTTGCTAGCGGCGGCCGTGGCGCAGGTGGCGCCCGCCGTTGACGGTAAAGGTGCTGCCGGTGGCGTACTGGGTCGACAGCAGATAGAGCACGGTATCGACGATGGGATCGGCGCCGGGTTCGAAATCCAGCAGCGCCTTGTCCAGGGTCGCCTGGCGATAGGCCTCGTCGGCGCCCTCCTTGAAGATCAGCAGGCCCGGCGCGATGGTGTTGACCCGGACGGTGGGCGCCAGGGCCTCGGCAAAGGACAGGGTCAGGTTGTGCAGGGCGGCCTTGGTGGCGGCGTAGCCGATGTGGTTGCGGCTGCCGCGGGTGGCGCTGTCGTCGCCGATATGGATGATGTCGGCCCGGGGCGCGGCCAGCAGCAGGTCCTGCAGGCCCAGGTTGAGGTGGTAGGGCGCTTCCAGGTGCAGGCGATAGAGCAGCCGCAGATTATCCAGGCCGTCTTCGGCCCAGACCGAGGCGTTGTGCACGATGCCGCGTAGCGCCGGATGGCGTTCATGCAGCTGCTGCAGCAGGATGTCGCGCTGCGCCTCTTCCGCCAGATCGACCTGATAGGCCTCGATCTCCAGCTCACGCAAGGGACCGGGATCGTCGCGATAGACGGCGATGACGGGTTGGCCCTCCGCCAGCAGCCGGCGGGTCAAGGCGAGACCGACACGGCGATTGGCGCCGGTGACCAGAAGGGGAAGGGTTGCGGACATGAGGGTACCCGATCCTGATGAACGAGGCGGCCAGAGGGCTGGCCGCCGCTATTGTACGCATTCGACACGTCAGGATGCAGGCCGATCCGTGCGGGCCTAGCGGGCGCTGCCTCGCCAGTCGTTGGCCCGCGAGGCGTTGTGCAGCCAGCCCTTCAGCACCCGGGTGATCAGTGGGATGAAGACGCAGACCATCACCGGGGTAAGGATCAGGGTGCTCAGCAGGATGCGCGGCAGCAACGGCAGATGGGCCAGGTAATCGCCGAAGGCGGCATTGAACAGCAGCGAGATGGGAAAGAACGCCAGCCAGACCGCGATGCTCTGCTTCCAGCGCGGTGGCGGCTGCAGGCCGGCGCCGAACCAGTCGTCCATGCCTTGGGCGCGCCGTGCCAGGGGCGCTTCGAACAGGCCCTGGCCACGCTCCAGCCAGAGGCGCCGGGTGTCCGAGTGTTCCCAGGCGTCGAGGGTCTGGGGGCAGGCGAAGCGAAAGACGATCTGCACCAGGTTGTCGCCTGGAGGCGGGGTCAGAACCCCCGAACCGAGATAGCCGGGATGCCCGGTGGCCAGGGCTTCGCCTTCGCGCAGCCAGACCAGAAAGGCGTCGTATTGGCCGGCCGCGACGCGCCGCGCGACCATGAGGGTAACAGGCTGATTCATGCTCTAACTCCGGGCGATCGGGCCGGATAGGCCGGATGCCGTCACGCCGCCGGGTAGGCGGACAGGTGGCGAAGACGCCTGGGGTAGCAGGCGGCGCTAGCATAACAAGCCTTGAGACCCTTGGCTGCAGCCGGGGTTGCCAGCGGAGTCGTCTTGCTGACGGAGCGCCAAGCCGGGCCGCGCCAGGCATACTGGGCGGGATTCCACGCAAGAGGTCCGTATGAAAGTCGCACTGTTGAATGGCTCGGTCTATGGCACTGCCGAAGATATCGCCCGTCAGGTGAAGGCGCGCCTGAGCGCGGCAGGCCATGAGGTCTGGCACCAGCCCAATGCCGATCTCGCCAGCCTGGAGGCCTTCGCGCCCGAGGCCCTGCTGGCTATCACCTCCACCACCGGCATGGGCGAATTGCCGGCCAACCTGGAATCCCTGTATTTCCAGCTGCGCGATCGGCTGCCGCCCTGGTCCGGACGACCCGGCGCCGTGCTGGCCCTGGGTGATTCCAGCTATGGCGACACCTATTGCGGCGGCGGCGAGCTGATGCAGGAATTGTTCGCCGAACTGGGGCTGCGCGACGTGCTGCCCATGCTGCGCATCGATGCCAGTGAAACGGTCACGCCGGACGAAGACGCCGAGCGCTGGGTCGCCGAGGTCATCGCCGCCCTGGGCTGATCTTGCCCCGGCAGCAAAGCTGCTTTACCCGCGCGGAGCGCGCCGCCGGGCCCGGTTCGCTGTCCTCGCCCCCTCGGCCTCGGTATCCTTGGCGCCTGTCGAGGATTTGAGAAGGAGCCCTGGGTGAATAGATATCTGCGCCTGGCTCTGGAGCTGTGCGGATTGGGCGCGCTGTGGGGTGTGGGTACCTGGCTGGCCACCTATTTCGCCTTGCCGGTACCAGGCGGGGTGGTGGGGCTGGCCATGCTGCTGGTGCTGCTGGCCGCGCGCATCGTCGAGCCCGAGTGGTTGCAGGGCGGCGTGCGCCTGCTGCTGGGGGAAATGCTGCTGTTCTTCATTCCCGCGCTGCTGAGTCTGCTCGACTACGGTCCGTTGCTGCGGCAAGAGGGTGTGCGCATCCTGCTGGCCATCCTGCTCAGCACCGTGCTGACCATGGTCGCGACCGCCCTTACCGTGGACTGGATGTTTCGCCGGCGAGGGCGTCGCGATGCTTGATCTGCCCGGACTCTTCTGGCTGCTGCTGACGGTGGCGGGCTATGGGGTGAGTCGGCTGCTTTATGCCCGGCTGCGCTGGTATGTGGTCAGTCCGATCATCTTCGTCACGGTGCTGCTCTATGCCGCCACCCTCTGGCAGCAGGTGAGCTATGCCGAGTACGCCCACTACAGCCACTGGCTGATCACCCTGCTTGGGCCGGCAACGGTGGCCTTCGCCGTGCCGATCTGGCAGCAGAGACGCCTGCTGGCGCGCTACTGGCAGGCGTTGCTGGCCGGCCTCTGCGTCGGCAGTGGCGTGGCCATTGGCAGTTCCTGGTTGCTGGCCCGGCTGCTGCTGCTCGATGACCGGGTGCTGCTGTCCATGCTGCCGCGCTCCATCAGCACCCCCTTTGCCATGCCGATGTCCGCCACCGTGGGAGGCGTCCCCGAGCTGACCGCGGCCTTCGTGATGATCACCGGCCTGGGGGGCGCGATTCTCGGCAGCCTGCTGATCAGGCTGCTGCCGCTCAAGTCGGCCCTGGCCCGCGGTGCCCTGTTCGGCATGGGCGCCCACGGCGTAGGGACCAGCAAGGCCTACGAGGTCGGCCTGGAGGAGGGCACCGTGGCCGGCCTGGTCATGGTGCTGGCCGGCCTGAGCAATCTGCTCGGCGCCCAGCTGGTGCTCTGGCTGCTGCACCGCTAGTGCAGGGTGGCGGAAGGCGCGCCCAGTTGCGCCAGCCGCCGCCGCACCTGCTCGCGTTCGGCATCGTCTTCGCTGATCAGCAGGGCGTGCTGCAGGTCGTAGCGCTCGGCCTGGGGGCAGTCGAGCTGGCGGTACAGATCGGCGCGCGCCAGGTGATCGATGACTCCGACCGTGCCCAACTCGATGACCCGCTGGGCATCCTTGAGCGCGGCCAGCGGCTGGTCGCCCTGGCGATGCAGTTCCCGCAGATTGCGCGAGAGTCGCTGCATCATCTGCCGCGGACCGAGGGGCGCCAGATAGCTGGCCTGCAGTTGCGCGTTGGGCCCGAACTGATCCACCAGCAGTTGGCGGCAGTCGTTCATGTACAGGCGACGACCGCCGAAGGGTTCGAGCAGATGATCCGCGCCTGGCACGCGCAAGAGGAAATGTCCGGGAAAGCCGATGCCCTGCAGGTCGATCTCCAGGCGCCGGGCCAGTTCCAGAGCCACCAGGGCGATCGACAGCGGCTGGCCGCGTCGCCGCGCCAGGACCTCGTCGAGCAGGGCAGCCGTAGGGTTCAGGGGCCACTCGGCCGCGCGAAAACCGGCATCGCAAAGCTGCCGCAACAAGGCCTGGGCCCGCTCGGCGTGACTGGCATCGCCATTCAGGCTGGCGACCAGGCGCAGTGCCAGGTCGTCCAGCGAGTGCAACAGGGCCGGGGGATCGATCTGTTCGTGGTGTTCGGCCGCGATCCACAGGGCGGCTTCCAGCAGCCGGGGATCGGGCCGGTCCAGGCAGGCGAGACAGGAAAGACGCGCGTCCACGGTAGACTCCAGAGCCCTCGCGGGCTTTTCCTCAGGTTTTAGCCTGCCAGCGCCGGGCCGTCCAGTCTGCGACAGTTGCGCACTGGCCGACGGTCCGGCTTCTCGCTATAAGAGCGACTGACGCCAGGGCAACCTCGAGAACGGGATTCCGGCATGGATCTATCTTCGAGTGGAGGTCTTCACTCTTGCGGAGGGAGCAGCACGCCATGAAATGGGCAGACAACGGTCGCAAACGCATGCACGACGGGGCGAACTCCCTCGGCAACCTGCTGGTGGAAGGCTTCCACTACTTCGGGCTGTTCGCCATAGGCGCGGCCACGGCCTGGGCCTCGGTGCTGGCTTTCCTCGGCATGCTCGACAAGGGCCAGGCGAGCATCGATGACATCCTGCTGCTCTTCATCTACCTGGAGCTGGGTGCCATGGTCGGCATCTACTTCAAGACCAACCACCTGCCGATCCGCTTCCTGCTCTATATCGCCATCACCGCCCTGACCCGCTACCTGATCGGTGACGTCTCTCATCATCGGCCGCCGGATGTCGGGCTGCTGTATCTCTGCGGCGGGATCTTCCTGCTGTCGCTTGCGGTGCTGGCGGTCCGCGTCGCCTCGAACAGGTTTCCTTCCAGCAGGGCGCTGGATGCGGCGGGTGATGTGGTGGGCGAGGGCGCGGGCGACAAGTAGCCCGCGGCACCGCTATCCGCTGCGTTCCCGGCAGTGCAACTGGCCAGGCCAGGCGCTGCCGGGATGACCCGCTGGCGGGTGCCTAGCGGTCCAGCGGCGCCAGCAACTGGGCCAGGTCGCTTTCGGTCAGGCGCCAGTCGCCGCTGTTCTCGCTGAGAATGCCGGCGCTCAGGCGCGCCTTTTCCTGCTGCAGCTGCTGGATGCGTTCTTCCAGGGTGCCGCGGGCGATCAGCTTGTAGACGAACACCGGACGATCCTGGCCGATGCGGTAGGCGCGGTCGCTGGCCTGCTGCTCGGCGGCCGGATTCCACCAGGGATCGAAGTGGATCACGGTGTCGGCCGCCGTCAGGTTGAGACCGCTGCCGCCGGCCTTGAGGCTGAGCAGGAATACCGGCACTTCGCCGTTCTGGAAGCGCTGCACCGGGGTGCGCCGATCCCGGGTTTCGCCGGTCAGGGTGACGTACGGGATGCCGCGCTGGTCGAGATCGGCGGCGATGAGGTCGAGCATGCTGGTGAACTGGGAGAACACCAGGACCCGGCTGCCACCGGGGAGCAGGGCGTCGAGGCGCTCGTTCAGCGCCGCCAGTTTCGCCGAGGGCTTGGCCACGCTGGCGTCTTCGTTGGGCACCAGGCGCAGGTCGCAGCAGACCTGGCGCAGGCGCAGCAGGGCATCGAGGATCAGCAGCTGGCTGCGACCGATGCCCTGACGGGCGATCTCGGCGCGGACGCGCTCGTCCAGCAATAGGCGCAGGTCTTCGTAGCGTTCGCGTTGCGCCGCGCTGAGTTCGACCAGCTGGACGATCTCGGTCTTGGGCGGCAATTCGCTGGCGACCCGCTGCTTGGTGCGGCGCAGCATGAAGGGGCGGACCCGTGCCTTGAGCGCCGCCAGGCGCTGCACATCGCCTTCGCGCTCCACGGGGATGCGATAGGCCTGCTTGAAGCCTTTCTCGTCGCCCAGCCAGCCGGGCATCAGGAAGTGGAATTGCGACCAGAGTTCGCCCAGGTGATTTTCCAGCGGCGTGCCGGTCAGGCAGAGGCGATGGCGGGCGCGCAGGTGGCGCGCCGCTTGGGCGGCCTTGGTGGCGGCATTCTTGATCGACTGGGCTTCGTCGAGCACCTGCAGGTGGAAGTCGTAGCCGGCCAGGCGCTCGGCGTCACGGGGCAGCAGGGCATAGGTGGTGAGCACCACATCGTGTTCCGGAATCCGCTCGAAGCGACTGCTGCGGGCGCTGCCCTGCAGGGTCAGCACGCGCAGGCCGGGGGCGAAGCGGGCGATCTCGTCCTGCCAGTTAGGGATCAGGCTGGTGGGCATGACGATCAGCGCCGGCGCGGTCAGGCGACCGGCCGCCTGCTCGACGAGGATGTGCGCCAGGGTCTGCAGCGTCTTGCCCAGGCCCATGTCGTCGGCCAGGATGCCGCCCACGTCCAGTTCCCGCAGCGCCTGCAGCCAGGCCACGCCGTCGCGCTGATAGGGCCGCAATTCGGCGTGCAGGGTGTCCGGCAGGACCACCGGCTCGGCGGCATAGCTGCGCAGGCGTTCGGCAAAGTTGCGTAGGCGCTCGCCGCCTTCCCACTCCAGCGGCAGGCGTTCGTCCAGCTCGGCCAGGCGCGCGGCGTCCAGGCGCGGCAGGCGCAGCGCACGATCCTGGGTGAGGCGATCGGTGGCATAGAGTTCACCGAGGATCTGCAGGATCGGCTTGAGCCGCCCCAGAGGCACGGCGACCCGTTGCACCCGGCCCTGCTGGCCGGCCAGGCGCGGCGGCTCGATACGCAAGAGCACGGGTTCGTCGTCGGCGCGCTTGGCCAGCATCGCCGGTTCGTACTGGGAGGGCTCGCGCCGTATGGCGTCGATCAGCAGCGGAATCAGGCTGACGCGGCGCTGGCCCAGGCGGATGCCCAGTTCGACGTCGAACTGGCCGCTCGCGGCGGTCGTGTCCTGCACCTCTTCGAGGTGACCGTACCAGCCCTCGACCGGTGTCAGGTCGAAGGTGAATTCGGGATGGGCCTCGATCTGCCAGCCGGCTTCGCGCAGACCGGGGATGACCTGCTGCACGAATCTGAGCCAGGCGGGGTCGTCCGGCAGTTCGAACATCTCGCCACTGTCGTCGGGCAGCGCGGCGCTGCGCCGGGTCGCCAGGCGCAGGCCGTGGTCGAGCAACGTCTGCCGCCAGCGTTGTTCGGCCGGCAGCTGGCGCGCGGGATAGTCGGCTTCCGGGGTGCGCGGCGGCGCGCCGAACAGGCGCCGCGAGCCATAGGCGAAGGCCAGGGCGGCGCGATGGCGTACCGTGGGTCTCATCTTGCCGATGTGGCGGTCGTAATCGATCTGGGTATGGCTGCCAAGGGTCAGGACCGGGCGAGGCAGCTCCGGATGGGCGACCGGCGTGGCCGGCAGGGCGGCCTCGCTGCGTTGCAGCCGCTCGAGTTCGATGAGGGCGGCGGCGGCATGCTTGCAGTTGCGGCCGACCGGGCAGGTGCAGCGGGCGTCGACCCGCCAGGCGATCTCGCCCGCGCGCAGGCTGATCGCCTGCCGATAGGCCGGTCCGGCCGGGCTGTGGCACTCGGCATAGAGCTGACCCTTGGCGGCCGAGCGCAGCTGCACCAGGCCGTCGAGCGCCAGCCGCCGGCCGCGCTCGTAGTTGCGCTCCGTGAAGGCGCCTTTCCAGTCCTGCCACTTGAGCCGTTCGAAACGTAACGCCATCGTTCACCCAGGCTGTTCGTACCAAACCGGCTATTCTGCCACAGTCCGCCAGGCGCCCGCCGGACTCCCTTGACCTATGTGAGAATGAGAATATAGTGCATTTAAATGGGTGGGGAGCGAGACGATGCGTGAACAGCCGTTGACCAGCGTAGCCCTGATCGATGCCAGTCGCCTGGAAGCACGGCGAGAAGGGCGCTTGCGCGCGCTGCAGCGCGGCATCCTCATCAGTTGCAGCCTGGGTGTCCTGGGCGCTGCGGCCCTGCACCTGGCCTACTTGGCCGCCGGCGGTCGCTAGGGCTGCCTGGCCCCGATCCGTCCAGAAAAAAGCCCCGCACAGGGACCTGTGCGGGGCTTTGTCTTCAGCACCGGTCGGAGACCGGCGGCGGGGGTCAGACCAGCAGGTCGCCCACGCGGTACATCTTCATGGTGTTGGTGCCGTCACGCTTGGTGTAGCTGTCGCCCTTGGTCAGGATGACCCAGTCGCCGTGCTCGACGATGCCGCGCTTGAGCAGCTCGTCCACCGCGGCCTGGCTCACCTTGTTCGCCGGCATGGTGGTCGGGTCGAAGGGGATGGTGTGCACGTTGCGGAACAGCGCGGTGCGGGCCTGGGTGGCGCGGCTGGACGCGAAGGAGAAGATCGGCACCGAGGAACGCAGGCGCGACATGATCAGCGGGGTGTAACCGGTGTCGGTCAGGCTGATGATGGCCTTCACGCCGGGGAAGTGGTTGGCCACGTAGATGGAGGCCAGGGCGATGCTCTCGTCCCAACGGGTGAAGGTATGGCCCAGGCGGTGGCTGGACAGCTTGCTGGTGGGCTGCTTCTCGGCACCGACGCAGACGCGCGCCATCGCCTTGACCGCTTCCACCGGATACTGGCCGGCGGCGCTTTCGGCGGAGAGCATCACGGCGTCGGTGTTGTCCAGCACGGCGTTGGCCACGTCGGAGACTTCCGCGCGGGTCGGCATGGGGCTGCTGATCATCGACTCCATCATCTGGGTCGCGGTGATCACCGCCTTGTTGAGGCGCCGGGCGTGGGAAATGATGCGCTTCTGGATGCCCACCAGCTCGGCGTCGCCGATTTCCACGCCCAGGTCGCCCCGGGCCACCATCACGGCGTCACTGGCATGGATCAGGCCGTCCAGGGCTTCGTCGTCGGCCACGGCTTCGGCGCGCTCGATCTTGGCCACCAGCCAGGACTTGCCACCGGCGGCTTCCATCAGGCGACGGGCTTCGTGCATGTCTTCTGCATCGCGCGGGAAGGACACGGCCAGATAGTCGACCTCCATGGAGGCGGCCAGCTTGATGTCTTCGCGGTCCTTGTCGGTCAGCGCCGGAGCGGTGAGGCCACCGCCGCGACGGTTGATGCCCTTGTGGTCCGACAGCGGGCCGCCGATCAGGGTGGTGCAATGCAGTTCGGTGGCGGTCATGCCTTCCACGCGCAGGACCACGCGGCCATCGTCCAGCAGCAGCTCGTCACCCACGCGGCAGTCGGTGACCAGGCCCGGGTAGTCGATGCCGACCACTTCTTCGGTGCCTTCGGTGCGCGGATGGGCGATGGACAGGCGGAAGGGATCGCCGACCTTGAGTTCGATGCGCTTGTTGACGAACTTGGCGATGCGGATCTTCGGACCCTGGAGGTCGCCGAGCAGGGCGACATGGCGACCGTGCTTGGCGGCGAGATCCCGTACCAGCTGACCACGAGCCCGGTGCTCGTCGGGCGTTCCATGCGAGAAGTTCAGGCGGGCGACGTCGATGCCGGCGATGATGAGCTGCTCGAGGACTTCCGGAGAATTGCTGGCCGGGCCCAGGGTGGCGACGATCTTGGTACGGCGATAAATCATGCAGTCTTTCCTTTAGCGGATTGCAACCATGAGTCGGCGCCTTAGCGCCGAGTCGACGTAGAACACGGAGCGCACCTCATTGTAGCGCTGTCGCGTGGCCAGCACATGACGGCTTTTCGCAGCTTGGTCACACCAATGGTCGTTTGCCCTCAAGAAGCGGGCCCCGGCGCCGATCTAGCGAGCAGGAGGACTTTCCATGCGCCCTTATCTCTGCCTGTTCCTGCTGCTCGGCCTCACCGGCTGTACCAGCGTCTCGATGAATTCCTATCTGGATGCCGCCTATAAATCCTATAGCGAAGGCGACTGCAACAATGCCTTGCTGCAGATCTCCCAGGCTGAACGCAAGGGTCGTGCACGGCCCTGGCTGCAACCGGAATTTTCCATGCTGCGCGGCCAGTGTCTGGAGCAGCAGCAACTGTACGCCGACGCGGTCCAGACCTATCGTTTCATCCAGGTCCGGTTTCCGGCCAGCGAATACGCCTATCGGGCCCAGGCCCGACTGGACACCCTGCGCCAATTGGGGCTAGATGGCGGAACGGCCGTTGCGACGCCCCAACCGGTGCGAAAACTACCGCAGCGCTGAGCTTTCCAGGACGTTGTCGGTAAAGTGGCTTTACCGTGTGCAGGATGAATCGCACCATGACTCAGAATCGTCGTATCGAGCGCCACCAGCTGCCCTACTATCTGAAGGTGTTCAACCGCTTTACCGACAAGCCCATGGGCTACATCGGCAACATTTCCCGCGAGGGGCTGCTGATGATCAGCCAGCTGCCCATGCTGGTGAACGCGCGCTTCGAACTTCGGCTGAAGATTCCGGGGCAGGACGGTCAGCTGCATTTCGTCGACTTCGACGCCCGCTGCCAGTGGAGTCATGAAGACGTGACCCCGGGCAACTACGATTCGGGCTTCAGCGTCGCCGAGCCGCCGGCCGAATTCGCCGAATTGATCGACGTGCTGCAGCACTACTTCACCTTCGGCCGCCTCTCTCAGTCGGCGGCCTGATCCGGGTCACCGGCATTCCATAGCTGCAGCAGGCGGGTCTGCAGATCCGCCGTGGCGCTGGCCGCCAGCCGGCGGACGGGCCTTCGCTCCAGCCGCGCGGCCAGCCGCTCGCCCTGGATCCGGGCCTGCCAGGCGTCGGCATAGCGGCGCGCATCGCGCCAGCTGCGGATGTCGTCGGGTTCCGCCACCTGCTGCCGTGCGGTGTCGACCAGCCAGAGCTGCAGGCCGCGTCGGACCAGGTCCAGACGGCCGAGCCAGACCGCCAGCTCTTCATCCAGCGGTGCCGCCACCACCAGCACACTGCCCGGGCGCGCCTGACGGCAGAGCCGTGCCAGCGCTGCCCTGAGATCGCTCGTCGCACCTGGCAGCCGCACCGGCAGTTCGGCTGGCGTCAGGCGGCAAGCAGCCGTGCCTGCCGCCAGCAGGCGCAGCTCGGGATCGAGACCATAGAGCCACAGCTCATTGCCGCTGGCCGCCAGGGCCTGCCCGAAACCCAGCATCTGCTGGTGGTCGCCTGACCGCTCGGCCTGTCCTCGTCCCTGCTCGGCCGGGCTGGCGATCAGCAGGTGCAGGGGGGTATCCGCGCGCAGGCGTGCCCTGGAGGCCGGTGCGGCGAGCGGCGGATGCTCACCACTCGCTCGCCGGCGCCGGCGGGCGTTCAGCCGCCCCATAACGCTCAGTCCCAGCAGCAGCAGGGCACCCGCCGCCGGCAGGCCCTGCCAGCGCAGGGGCGCCAGTCCGCCCAGGATCAGGCTGAGCAGCGCCAGGGCGACCAGCGCCAGGGGCAGGCAGCGCTGGATCATGGGCGCGGTGCCGGACACTGTCCCAGCAGCTTGAGGATCTGGCCGTCCAGGCTGTCACCCTCGAATTCACGTTCTGGCGTCAGCCGCAGCCGCGGCCGCAGCACGGCGGGCAGCAGGGTGCGCACATCCTCGGGCGTCACGCTGTCGCCACCGCGCAGAAAGGCCTGTGCCTGGGCCAGGCGCAGCAGGGCCTGACCGGCGCGTGGTCCGCCGCCCTGTTCGAAGGCCGGCCATTCCCGGGTGAGACGGATCAGGCGCACGGCATGCTCCAGGACCGGCTCCGCAACCGGCAGGCCGGCCACCAGTCGCTGCAGCGCCGGCAGATCCCGCGCCTGCAGCAGGGGGCGTAGCGCTGCCGCTTCCAGGGGGTCGCCCTGGCCCTGCTGCACGGCCAGGCGCAGGGCGGCCAGTTCCTGGCCTTCTGCCGGCCACTCCAGACGCAGTTGCACCAGGAAGCGATCCCGCAGCGCCAGTGGCAGCTCGCTGCCCGGGGGGCGGGTGGCGATCACCATGAAGGGCGCCGGCAGGGGCACCTGGCGACCGCCCAGACTCAGCTGGCGGCCCTGCAGGGCGTCGTCCAGCAACTGGAGGACCACCGGCGGCGCCCGATGCAGGTCTTCGAGCAGGACCAGGGAATTGAACAGCGGACCCCGGCGCAGACGGGCACTGTCGCTGCCGAGGTCCGTGACGATTTCGCCGGCCACCTCGGCAGGGGTCAGGGCCGGATGGCAGTGCAGCCGGGCGAAACCGGCATCCAGGCTGGCCGCCAGGGCGCGGGTCAGCAGCGTCTTGCCGGAGCCGGTGGGACCTTCCAGCAACAGGTGACCGCCGGCCAGCAGGCTGGCGAGCAGTCCGTCCACGGCGGCGTCCTGCTGTGGCAGCACCTTGAGCAGGGCCTGCCGCAGGGCCCGCAGGCGGGTCAGGGCGCGGGCCTTGACGCCGGTATCGCCAGCGTCCACCGGAGTGGCGTCAGGAGGGGAACTGTCGGTCATCGGAAGTCCTCGGGAGCGGGGGGCGCACGGCCAGGTGCAACAGGCGCAGCTGGACGATGCGGCGGGTGAAGTCGCGAGCGGAGAGGCGCGCCGGGCTGGGGCGCATCGCCTCACCCACCGCGCGGGTGCTCAAGCCGCTAAGACGCGCAAGATATTGCCAGCGCTCGGCCACGCCTTGGTCGGCGAGTTCGGGGCGGCGGCGGTGCACCTCGCGCTGGATATCGCGCTGCAGGGTGGCGATCAGTTCCGGCCAGCGTTGGGCATCACGCCGTGGCGCCGGATTCTGCCGAGGACGTCTCAGCCAGATTCCTGCCGCCAGCGTCAGCAGCCCAAGGGCCAGGCCATAGCGTTGCAAGGCGTCCAGCCACAGGGGGAGCGGTGGCGCCGGGGCGATCAGGGTCACCGGCGCGCCCTGGGTGAGGTACCACAGCAGCCAGGCATTGTCGTACTGGGCGAGATGGGCGTTGCTCCAGAGGTCGCTGTCCGACAGCAGGGTCACGCTGCCATCGCCCCAGGGCAGCATCAGCATATGGGTGGCGCTGGCGCTGCTGGCCCAGGCCACCGCCTGATCCCCGACATCGAACAGATGGCGACTGTCGTCGAAGCCAAGATAGGCGGGAGCATCGTCCTCGGCGAGATAGAGTTGGGTCAGGTTGGGCCACAGCGGCAGCGCCATGATCGGCGGGGCGGCGCCGCCCAGTTCGCGGGTCGCCATGGGACGCACGCCCAGGGTCGCGCTGAGCGCCAGGGTGCTGTCATCGGCGACGGCCACCAGCCGGCCGCCCGCCTCGACCCAGTCCAGCAGCGCCTGGGCCTGAGCCTCCGCCAGGGGCGGGTTGCCGGCCAGCCAGAACCTGACGTCCTGGGGCGGTAGTTCGGCGAGCTGCTCGGGTTGGCCGCGCTGCACCCGGCTGCCGAAGTGCTGCAGGTAAGCCGCCGCCAGCGCCTGGGGATCGGTGCTGTGGGTGGTCGCGGCGAGTTGGGTGGCGAGTTGGCGCGCGGTCCGGCTGTCGAGTCCCTGATGGGTCAGGCGCAGGCTGGCCGGGCCACTGTCGGTCTGTGGCGGCAGAGGGCAGGACAGCGGCTCCTGCTGCGCGAGGCAGGCCAGCGACAGGGTCAGTGCCCAGACGGCGGCGCCCAGGCGTACGCCGATACCTCGGCACCTGGAGCGAACGGAGAGCCGATCGACTGAACGCATGGGAAGGGAGGATACGCGGAAGACGGACGCCAGAGCCTAGCGGGTGCGGGCGCCCGGGAGCAAGGCGCGCGACGATGCTAGACTGCGCCGATTCTAGGGGAGGGCGGTGTGACGCAAAGTATCTTCTGGTACGACTTCGAGACCACGGGCATCGATCCACGGCGGGATCGTCCGCTGCAGGTGGCCGGGGTGCGTACCGATCTGGACCTCAACGAAATCGAAGCGCCGCTCAATCTGCATTGCCAGCTGAGCGAGGACGTCCTGCCCCATCCGGCAGCCTGCCTGGTCACCGGTATCCTGCCCGCCACCCTGCAGCGCCTGGGGCTGCGCGAGCGGGACTTCGTCCAGCGTCTGCATGAGGAGTTGCGGCGTCCCAATACCTGCAGCGTCGGCTACAACAACCTCAGATTCGACGACGAAATGGTACGGCACAGCCTGTACCGCAACTTTCACGACCCCTATGCCCGCGAGTGGCAGCAGGGCAACAGTCGCTGGGATGTGCTTGGCCTGATCCGGGCGCTCTATGCCTTTCGCCCGGAAAGCCTGGACTGGCCGCAGGACGAGCAGCGCGTTTCCCTGCGCCTGGATCGCCTGACCGTCGCCAATGGCATCGAACACGCCCAGGCCCATGACGCCCTGGCGGATGTCCGCGCGACCCTGGCCCTGGCGCGCCTGGTCAGGCAGCGGCAGCCAAGGCTCTATGACTATCTCTGGACGCAGCGCCAGAAGAAGGCGGCGCTGGCGCGCATTCGTCTGCTCGAACCCCTGCTGCATGTCTCGGGACGCTTCAGCGCCGAGCGGCACTTTCTCGCCCCTGTCCTGCCGCTGGCCTGGCATCCGGTCAATCGCAATGCGTTGATCGTCTGCGACCTCGGCCTGGCGCCGGAGCCGCTGCTGGACCTGGACGTCGAGACCCTGCGCGAACGCCTCTATACCCGGCGGGATGCGCTGGCCGAGGGTGACCTGCCGGTGCCGCTCAAGCTGGTACAGATCAACAAGTGTCCGATTCTGGCGCCTTTCAGCGTCTTGCGTCCGGCGGACACGGAACGGCTGCAATTCGATCTGGCGGCCGTCTGGCGCCGCGTCCGCCAACTGCTCGACCAGCGTGCGACCTGGCAACCCAAGGTGCAGGCCCTCTATGCCGAGGCATCCGGATTGGCCGCCCAGGAACAGGAGGCCGAAGCAAGACTGTACGACGGCTTCATTGCCGCCGAAGAGCGGCAACTCTGCGACCAAGTTCATCAATGTCCGGCAGAGCAACTTGGCAGCCGCGCCTGGCCCTTTCGGGATGAGCGACATCCAGAGCTGTTCTTTCGCTATCGAGCGCGCAACTTTCCCGAGTTGCTGACGGCGGAAGAAGAGGCTCGTTGGCGACAATTCTGTCGGCAGCGTCTGCTGGGTGAAGAGCAACAAGGTCATATGACCTGCACGCAGTTCCTCACCCTGACCGAACAATTGCGGCGAGAAGTCCCGGTTGATCAGGTGCCGATTCTCGAGGCCTGGTCCGCTCATGTTCGAACGGTGATGCAGCGATTGGATCGGGCGGTTGCCTGAAGTCGCAAAAACCAGATACCGATCTGAGACGTTTGTTAACCAAAAAAGAGTGGCAAGCAGCAAATTCGGACGGACGCTATCCGACCGCGGTTGAAGCAGGGGATAAGTGATAGGGAAGTACCGCGCCGGAGATGAAAGCGCTTCGGGCGCTGTGGTGCGGGGTATCGATAACGGCGAGCAGTCACCAGGCCTAACCTGGGTCCGCGCCTGGCAGGCTGCGGTAAATGCCTGCCAGGCGGGAAAAAAACGCCGGCTGGCCGGCGTTCTTTTGATCAGTCCAGCAGCGTTGCCCAGGATTCGACGTCGTCCGAACCCCATTTGGCTTTCCACTCTTTCAGCGTCTTGTGATTGCCACCCTTGGTTTCAATCACTTCGCCATTGTGCGGATTCTTGTATTGCTTAACTTTGCGCGCGCGCTTGGGCGTACTGGCGCTGCTGGCTTTGGGAGTGCGGGTCTGGCGGGCGGGCTTGGCTTCGGTATCGAGAATGCCGATGATGTCGCGCAGGGATTTCTGATACTCGCCCATCAGCGAACGGAGTTTCTTTTCGAATTCCAGTTCGCGCTGCAGTTTGTCGTCCTCTTGCAGCGACTTCAGGCGCTCCTGCAGTTCCTTGATGGCTTCTTCGGTCTGGCGGTATTCATTGATGAGCGACATAAACGGCCTTTGTTCTGAGTGATGCAGAGATGAAAGTCTGCATCGATCATAGATTGGCTATCGGGATAAGTAAACTGTCCGTCTGACAGGTCGATAGTTGCAGGTCGTTTCGTCGCAACAGCGAAGTTGTCGAATACGCGTAACTTTCGACAGGGCATTGGCGGAACTTATCGGTTCTTACTTGTCCTTTGCAAAGTCTTTACCCTGGCCCTACAGTCGCGCGCTATGGTGCCTTGCGCCGCTCGACGCTGCCGGCGACTGCGCCTAGAATGCAGCCCCTTTTCGTTCGAGGTTGTGCTATGCAAACGTTTCGTCTGGTGATCGCCTGTCCGGACGGGGTAGGTATCGTGGCCAAGGTCAGCAACTTCCTGGCGACCTATAACGGCTGGATTACCGAAGCGAGTCACCATTCGGATACGGAGAGTGGCTGGTTCTTCATGCGCCATGAGATCCGCGCCGATTCACTGCCCTTCGATCTGGCCGGCTTCAGTCAGGCCTTCGCACCCATCGCACGGGAATTCTCCATGCAATGGCGGATCACCGATTCGGCCCAGCGCAAGCGCGTGGTGCTCATGGCCAGTCGCGAATCCCACTGCCTGGCCGACCTGTTGCACCGCTGGCACAGCGGCGAGCTGGATTGCGAGATCCCCTGCGTCATCTCCAACCACGACACCCTGCGCAGCATGGTCGAATGGCACGGCATTCCCTTCTTCCATGTGCCGGTCGATCCCGCCAACAAGCAGCCGGCCTTCGACGAGGTGTCGCGGCTGATCGATCTGCACCAGGCCGATACCGTGGTCCTGGCGCGCTACATGCAAATCCTGCCGCCGGATCTCTGCGCGCGCTATGCCCACCAGGTGATCAACATCCACCACAGTTTCCTGCCGTCCTTTGTCGGGGCCAAGCCCTATCACCAGGCGGCGCAGCGCGGCGTCAAGCTGATCGGCGCCACCTGCCACTACGTGACCGAAGAGCTGGATGCCGGGCCGATCATCGAGCAGGACGTGGAACGCGTCAGCCACCGGGACAACGTCGAAGACATGGTGCGCCTGGGCAAGGACGTCGAGAAGATGGTGCTGTCGCGCGGCCTGAGATACCACCTGCAAGAGCGGGTCATGGTTCATGGCAACAAGACCGTCATCTTCGACTGACCACGAACGGCCAGCGGCGGCGCCCGGTACCGCGGCGCCGCCACCGCGCCTGGGCGAGGGCTGCCTGGCGCGCTATGACCTGCAGGCCATGACTGAAGAGGGCGGCGCCGACTTCAGTGCCGCCGCCGCGCTCTGGCAGCAACTGCAGGCACGGCAAGAGCACGAGGACGCCCCGGACAGCAGGGATACGGACTCGACTCAGGCGTCCTGAGCGGTGGCCTCGGCGCTGGTCTTGGCCTTGAGATCGGCGATCTTGCGTACTTCGGAGGCGAACACCTCGTCCTGCACGGTCGGCCGTTTTTTCCAGGGCTTGCGGTCGGGCTTGGGTTGAGCGGCGTAGGTGACGATTTCGCCACCGTAGACATCCTGATAGCGCTGGGCCTGGCGTTCCAGTTCAGCGCGAAGTTGATCTTTGGTCACGGGTTCGATCTTGTTCGAGTGTCGCGAGAGGCGAGCGGTCGTCAGGACCGCTCGAAGCCGTTGCGCAAAGGGCGCGGCTGCGGAGTCTAGCCGCCGCGAGGTCCTTTGCCTATCCCACTCGATCCAGGACGCGCATGGACAGGTCGATGGCCTTGACGTCCTTGGTCAGGGTGCCGATGGAGATGTAGTCGACACCGGTCTGGGCGATGCCGAGCAGGGTGTCCTGATTGACGCCACCCGAGGCTTCCAGCTTGGCCCGGCCGGCGGTCAGGGCCACCGCCGTACGCATGTCGGCCAGGCTCAGCTCGTCCAGCATGACGATGTCCGCGCCGGCGCTCAGGGCCTGTTCCAGCTCCTGCAGATTTTCCACCTCGACCTCCACCGGACGCCCCGGCGCCAGTTGCCGGGCGGTGGCCACGGCCTGGGCGATACCGCCACAGGCGGCGATGTGGTTTTCCTTGATCAGGAAGGCGTCGAACAGGCCGATGCGGTGGTTGTAGCAGCCGCCGCAGGTGACCGCGTATTTCTGGGCGCGGCGCAGGCCGGGCAGGGTCTTGCGGGTGTCCAGCAAGCGGACGACGGTGTCCTGCACCAGATCGGCATAGTGGCGGCAGCGGGTGGCGGTGCCGGACAGCAACTGCAGGAAATTCAGGGCGCTGCGCTCGCCGGTGAGCAGGGCGCGCGCGGGACCCTGGAGTTCGAACAGCACCTGGTCGGGCGCGACCCGCTCGCCGTCGGCGACCTGCCAGCGGACCTCGACCGCGGGATCCAGCACCCGGAACACCTCGTCGACCCAGGCCGTGCCCGCCACTACCGCGGCCTCGCGGGTGATGATCCGCGCCCGGGCCTGCTGGTGAGCGGGGATCAGACCCGCCGTGAGATCACCACTGCCGACGTCTTCGCGCAGTGCGGCGGCGACGTTTTCGGTGATGACCTGGGCGAGATCGGCAGAGGTGGCGCTAGACATGAACGGACTCCGGTAGGGGTAGCGGCGGACGCGCGGGCAACTTTAGGGGAGGTTGACGATCTGAGATAGACAACGTTGAGTTATTCTAAGGGCAGGCGCTGACAGACAGGTGCCTTGTGAACCCTGTCATGTACTGTGCAGATGCCGATTGGTCGATGCCTTAGCAGAGCAAATAATGGCACATCGACAACGTTTCACCTCGCGGCCAGGGCGGCCAACGTTGTTCAATGCTCCTGTAGTGGAACGCGATTCAGCCGAACGCAAGAACGGTTGTGGGAGGCGGTGGTGCAGAACGACGTAAACGTAGTTCATTTCAAGGCGCTCGGGGAGTCCTCTTCCCGATTGCCTGCAGTGCTTTTACCGGTCAGGGATCGCGCCGCTCAGCGACTCAATGCCTCCTTGCAGCAGCTGTTCGACAACGCCGACGATGCGCTGTTTGAAATGGCCGATCGCGCCGGCAGCAACCAGGAACAGAGCCTCTATTTCGAAGCGATGCGCGACCTGCGTCTGCGCCGCAAGAGTATCGAGCGCAGCTTTCTCCAGCAGTATTTCGAGCGTTTCGCCGCGCTGAACAACCTGGTCGGCAGCAAGCCGGAGATGCGCCTGGACAGCGTCTCCTATGAAGACCTCAGCCTGGTGCAGAACGATGCGCTGGAAGAGAGCGTCGCCGTGGACACCATGGTGGCCAAGGCGCTCAGCAACAACGCCATGGCCATCAGCCACCTGACCATCAGATTCAATACCCAGCTGTCGAGCAAGCTGGACGACTCGACCCATCCGCTGGGCCCGCGCCGGCTGTGCGAGGCCTTCGTCGAAGCCTGTCGCGATCTCGACACCGACATCAAGGTCAAGCTGATCATCTACAAGCTGTTCGAGCGTTTCGTGCTCAATGGTCTGGGTCAGCTGTACGCGGAATCCAATCGGCAGCTGGTCGACGCCGGCGTACTGCCCCAACTCAAGGCCATCCCCCAGCAGGTGCCGAGCCGCTCGGCCAAGGGCTACAGCGGGCGCACCCCGGCCCACGTCAACAGCGAAGACGACGGTCAGGAGCTCTTTGGTACCCTGCAGGGCCTCCTGGCCCAGCTGCGCACGCCGGGCAGCGCCACCCTGGGTGGCGGCATGGCGGTCGATGAGGGTGCCGCGACCGGTGATGGCCAGGCCATCACCAGCTACGACCTCATGCGGCTGCTGTCGCACCTGCAGCAGCAGATTTCCGGCCAGTCCCTGGAGGGCTATGATCTCAAGGCGCAACTGGGGGTGGCCCTGGGCCGCATCAGCGAGCGCTCGGGTCGAAAGCGCGTGGTGGGGCAGGTCGACGAAGACGTCATCAACCTGGTGGCGATGCTGTTCGAATTCATTCTCGACGACCTTACCCTGCCGGATTCGCTCAAGGCGCTGATCGCTCGCCTGCAGATTCCCATGCTCAAGGTCGCGGTCCTCGACAAGACCTTTTTCAGCCGTGGCAGCCATCCGGCCCGGCGGCTGCTCAACGAGATCGCCGCCGCCTCCCTGGGCTGGGGCGAGCAGAGCGATCTGCAGCGCGACGGCCTGTACCAGAAGATCGAGCAGATCGTGCAGCGCCTGCTGTCCGACTTCGTCGACGATCCGGAGATCTTCGCCGAGCTGCTGGCGGACTTCATGGCCTATGTCAGCGACGAGCAGCGGCGCAGCGAATTGCTCGAGCAGCGCACCCGCGATGCCGAGGAAGGCCGGGCGCGCGCCGAGATCGCCCGCTTGCAGGTCGAGCACGTGCTGAGTCAGCGCCTGCAGGAACACTCTCTGCCGGCCGCAGTACAGCGTGTCCTGCGCGAGGCCTGGAGCCAGGTGCTGCTGCTGACCTGCCTGAAGCAGGGCTACGACTCCAGCGAATGGCGCGCAGCCCTCAAGACCATGGACGATCTGATCTGGAGCATCCAGCCGCACCACGACGTGGCGTCCCGCCAGCGTCTGCTGGAGATGGTGCCCGGCTTGCTCAAGGCGTTGCGGGAAGGCCTGGCCAGCGCGGCCTTCGATCCCTTCTCCACCTCCGAATTCTTCACCGAACTGGAATCCCTGCACGTCCAGACCTTTCAGCAGACCCGTCCCGAGCTGGCGGATGCGGCAGCGGACACCGCGAGCGTGGCACCTGCCTCGCCTCCCGCCGAGGAACCCTTCGAGCTGCCACGCGCAGGCGAGCGGATCACCGGGCTGACCAGCGACTCCCTGGAGTGGGTGGATGCCCTCTCGGTAGGCGCCTGGCTGGAGATCCAGGACGTCGAGCAGAAGTTGCGCTGCAAGCTGGCCGCGGTCATCCGGCCCATGGGCCGCCTGGTGTTCGTCAATCGGACCGGCATGAAGGTGCTGGATCGCACCCGTGAGGAACTGGCGCTGGATTATCAGGAAGACCGGGTACGGCTGCTGGACGATGCCTTGCTGTTCGACCGGGCCATGACCTCGGTGATCGGCAACCTGCGGGGCCAGTCGCCTTCCTGAGGTCGCTGCGACACAAAAAAGCCGTCCCTCGGGACGGCTTTTTTCATGCCTGGGCCAGGGGCCTAGTGCAGTTTGAGGCGCGGCTCGGTCTTGCGTCTCAGGTGATCGCCGGCAAACAGCGCCAGGGCGCGCAGCGGGCCATAGAGGGCCACCTGGTGCATCCGGTAGAGCGAGACATAGAAGGTCCGCGCCAGCCAGCCTTCCAGGGTCAGACTGCCCAGGGCGCCGCCCATGAGATTGCCGACCGCGCTGAAGCGCGACAGCGAGATCAGCGAGCCGTAGTCCTTGTAGACGTAGTCGGGTAGCGGCTTGCCTTCCAGGCGCGCCTTGAAGGTCTTGACCAGCAGGGAGGCCTGCTGGTGGGCGGACTGGGCGCGCGGCGGCACGGTACGGGTATCGCCGGGGGTCAGCGGGCAGGCCGCGCAGTCGCCCAGGGCGAAGACATTCGGGTCGCGGGTGGTCTGCAGCGTCGAGTTGACCACCAGCTGGTTGATGCGGTTGGTCTCGAGACCCGCCAGGTCCTTGAGAAAGGCCGGGGCGCGGATGCCGGCGGCCCAGACCTTGAGGCTGGCCGGGACGAATTCACCCGCGGTCTGCAGGCCGTCGGCGCGGACTTCCTTGACCGCCGAACCGGTCAGCACCCGCACGCCGAGTTTTTCCAGGGTGCGATGCGCCTGGCCGGCGATCCGCTCGGGCAGGGCCGGGAGGATGCGCGGACCGGCTTCGACCAGGGTGATGCGCAGGTCTTCGGGGCGGATGCGATCCATGCCGTAGGCCTGCAGCTCTTCGGCGGCGTTGCGCAATTCGGCCGCCAGTTCCACGCCGGTGGCGCCGGCACCGACGATGGCCACTTCGATGAATTCACCCGGCTGCTCGCTGACATGGGCACGCAGGTAGTGGGTCAGCAGCTTGCGGTGGAAGCGCTCGGCCTGGGCCCGGGTGTCGAGGAAGATGCAGTTTTGCGCGGCGCCCGGCGTGCCGAAATCGTTGGTGGTGCTGCCGATGGCCAGTACCAGGGAGTCATAGCCGATCTCCCGTTCCGGGACCAGGACGGCGCCATCGTCCTCGATGGCGGCCAGTTGCACCTTGCGGCGCTCGCGATCCAGGCCGGTCATGCGTCCGAGCTGGAATTCGAAGTGGTTCCACTTGGCCTGGGCGACATAGCTCAGTTCGTCTTCGGTGGAGTTGAGCGAGCCGGCGGCCACCTCGTGCAGCAGCGGTTTCCACAGGTGGGTGGCATTGGCGTCGATCAGCACGATCTGCGCCTGATCGCGCTTGCCCAGGCTACGGCCCAGGCGGGTAGCCAGTTCCAGGCCGCCGGCGCCGCCGCCGACGATAACGATGCGATGGGTCATGGAGAGCACTCATAGAGAAGGAAAGCGTGAGCCGGACCGGGCGCGTCGCCGCGTGCGGGCGCAGTCCCGGGCTGGTGAAAATCTGGGGTCGTCGAAGCGCGCGAATCGAGACATCTAGCAAGGAAGATGGGCGAAAAGTCGTCAAATTCAAGGGAAGCGGCCTGCATCTGCTCTGGCAGGGACGTCTGCGGCGACGAGAGGTAGCGCTAGTTTAACCGGGCTGGCCCGGCCATTCGACCCTAGGGAAACTGGGGTCAATCCAGGACCTCCAGCTGATCGCCCAGGCGGATGATGCCGCTTTCCAGGACCCGGGCCGTGAGGCCGCCGTGGCCGCGCATGGCCTGGAAGGTCCCTGGCCCGAGACGTTCTTCCAGGCGCGCACACGGCTGGCACCAGCCGGTGGTCTCCAGCACCGCCTGGCCGATGCGAAAGCGCCGATTCTTCAGGCTGAACAGATTGATCCCGGCGATGGCCAGATTGCGGCGCAGGTCGGCGGGTGCGACCGCCTTGCCGATCAGCGCGGCCACCACCGGCAGGTGTTCCCATTGGATCAGGGTGACCTGGCGCTGGTTGCGCGGGGTGGGCCGGGCGTGATCGCCGGTCAGGCCGGCGTCACGCCGGGCCTCCACCGCGTCGATCTCGACCATGGGTGCGCGCGCGCTGGGTCGCACGCCGATCCAGCGCACCTCGCCGGACTGGGGAACCTGGGCCAGCAGTTCTTTGAGAGGGATCATGGGGCTCCTCGACGCGATGGTGGTGCCAATCCGAGCGGTAGGGCAGGATAGCGGCCTCGATAGACCGTTCAAGAGAGGATGCCATGCGCGCTGGAGTTCTGGCGTTGTTGCTGTCGTGTCTGCTGCTGCCCCTGACCGCTCTGGCGCTCGAACCGGGTGAGCGGGTGGCGCCCTTCACCCTGCTCGATCAGCGTGACCAGCCCTATACCTTCGACGACCAGCTGCAGGTCCTGCTGCTGGCGCGCAGCATGAGCGGCTCGGGGCTGGTCAAGGAGGCCATGCGCGATCAGCCGGCAAGCTATATCGACGGCACCCGGGTGGCCTACATCGCCGACATCAGCAGCATGCCGGCGGCCATCACCCGGATGTTCGCCGTGCCGGCCATGCGCAAGTACGGCTACCGGGTCCTGCTCGACCGCGAATCGCGCATCGTGCCGCGCTTTCCCGGCGCGGCCGACAAGGTGCTGTGGGTGACCCTCGACCATGGCCGTTTCGTCGGTCAGCGGGAATTCAGCGACGCCAGCGCGCTGCGCGACGCGCTCAAGGCCAAGGCCCGCTGATGGACGGGGTGTTCGTCGATGGCTGGTATCGCGAGGCGCGGCTGTGTCCTTCGCCCAACCACAACGAACGTCCGGCAGGGACGGAAGTGTCCCTGCTGGTGATCCACAACATCAGCTTGCCGCCCGGGCAATTCGGCACCGGCTGCGTCCAGGCCTTCTTCCAGAATTGCCTGGATCATTCGGCCCATCCCTTCTTCGCGGAGATCGCCGAGCTGAAGGTGGCGGCGCACTTTCTCATCGAGCGCGACGGGACGGTGACCCAGTTCGTCTCCTGCGCCCAGCGCGCCTGGCATGCCGGCGTCTCGTCCTTCGACGGCCGCGAGAACTGCAACGACTTCTCCCTGGGCATCGAGCTGGAAGGCACGGACGACCTGGCCTACACCGACGCCCAGTACCGCGCCCTGGGGCGGCTGACGCGGGCGCTGCAGCGCGCCTATCCGGCGATCACCGCGGAACGTATCCAGGGCCACAGCGACATCGCCCCGGGGCGCAAGACCGATCCCGGTCCGGCCTTCGACTGGGCGCGGCTGCAAGGCGAATTGGCGGTCGAGGAAAACTAGGCGAGGCCGGCGGCGTCCCAGCCGAACACCGCGCAGGCATTGCGGGTGGTGACGGTGGCCAAGGTCTCGGGCGAGACCTGCCAGAGCGGCGCCAGGGCCGCGCAGATGGCCGGCAGATGGGTGGGGCTGTTGCGCACGTCCGGATGCATGGCGGGCGGCATGTCGGGCGCATCGGTCTCCAGCACGATGCCCTCCAGCGGCAACTGTGGCAGTACCCGCTGCAGTCTCTTCGCCTGCGGCCAGGTGGGTGCGCCGCCCAGGCCGATCTTGAAACCCAGGCGCAGGTATTCGCGGGCTTCCTCGATGCTGCCGGAAAAGGCATGGGCGATGCCGGCCCGGGGTGGCTTGAGACGCTTCAGGATCCTGGCTACATCGGCATGGGCGCGGCGCACGTGCAGCAGCACCGGCAACTCCAGCTCCATGGCCAGGCGCACCTGCTGTTCGAAGAACCAGGCCTGGCGCGCCTTGTCCGGCGCCTCGACGAAATAGTCCAGACCGATCTCGCCCAGGGCGCAGAGGCGGGGATCGCTCCGGCGCTCCAGGCAGAAGGCCCGGAGCGCTTCGATATCGGCTTCCTGATGACGCTGCAGGTACAGGGGATGCAGGCCGGGCGCCGCATGGAGGCCGGCATTGGCCGTGGCGACCCGCCAGAGTTGCGGCCATTGGCTGCGCTCGACGCCGATCAGCACCTGGCGGACCACTCCGAGGCGCGCGCACTCGGCCAGTAGCGCCGGTCGCGCGGCGTCGAAGTCCGGATAGTCCAGGTGATTGTGGGTGTCGATCAGCAGGCTCATGACAGGCGGCGTTTGAGGACCCTCGGGATGGCTTGGACACCGGGCAGATAGTGGTCGTTTTCCAGGGCGTCCAGCATCAGTTCCAGGGCGCGCTCGGTGATGACCTCGTGCTGCTGGGAGATGGCGTTGACCTTGAACGGCAGATAGTCCAGCAACTGGGTATCGCCAAAGGTGGCCAGGCGCAGGGTATCGCCCTCGGCCAGCGGATGATCGCGCAGCACGTCCAGCACGCCCTGCAACAGGACGTAGGAGGTGGTCAGCAGCGCCTCGGGCCAGTGGCCGAGTTCCTCGATCATGGCCAGTGCCTGGGCGCGACCGCCTTCCCGGCTGTAGTGGGGCGCATGCCGCTCCCAGTGGCGCGCCGGGTGATCGGCGAGGGCGGCGGCGAAGCCGGCGGCGCGGGCGCGGCTGATGGCGAGGTCGGGGCGGGCGCCGATCAGGGCGATGCTGTGGGTGTCCGGCGTCAGCAGCGTGGCGGCCAGTTGCCGGCCGGCGGTGTGGTCGTCGCTGACCACCGAGCAGAATTGGGCCGGATCGAGCTGGCGATCGATGGCGATGATCGGGATGTTGTGTTCCTGCAGCTGGCGGTAGGGGGCGTCGTCCTCGGCCAGGCTGCTGGCGGTGAACAGGCCGTCGCAGCGGCGGGCGCGAAACAGCGCGATGAGCTGGCGTTCGCTGTCGGGATTGTCGTCGGTGCAGGCGATCAGCAACTGATAGCCACGCGCCCGTGCCCGGCGTTCCAGCTGCTTGGCCAGACGTGCGTAGCTGGGGTTTTCCAGATCCGGCAGCAGGAAGCCCAGGGTGTGGGTGGCCCCGCGGCGCAGGCCGGCGGCGCGCTGGTCGGGCTGGTAGCCGTGGGCTTCGACCACGGCCATGACCCGCGCCACGGTGGCCGCGCTGATGCGCCTTTGCGCCGCCTTGCCGTTGATGACGTAGCTGGCGGTGGTGAGGGATACGCCGGCCAATTGGGCGATGTCGCTGAGTTTCACGCCTGTTCCTCGTGGGACCTGAATGGCCTGGCGCTGTACGGCGCTGGCGAGACGGTCTTTATTGTGTGTTGTGCTTCAAGGATCGGCGATTATCGAGTAACGTTCCAGTCCCATTGGGTGAAACGTTTCAGCTTTCTGTTGTCCGAGGGCTGGCACGAATCTGCCAAGGGCCCTGTCACGCCTCTCCCGACGCGGTTGCAGGGCTGAGCGAGCCGGCAAGCATCTATTACAAGAAAGGCACGGCGCCAGGATCAGGCGCGCGGCGCCGGAGGTATCCTTCCATGTTCGAACTCAATGCCCAGCATATCCGCATGGCCCAGCAGGCGCCGGACAAGGCGACCGCCCTGGCCATGCTCGCCGAGTCCCTGGTGACCGATGGCCTGGTCGCCCCGGGTTATCTCGACGGGCTCAAGGCCCGCGAGGCCCAGGGCTCCACCTACCTCGGCCAGGGTATCGCCATTCCCCATGGTACGCCGCAGACCCGCGACCAGGTGTTCGTCACCGGCGTGCGGATGATGCAATTCCCGCATGGCGTGGACTGGGGCGACGGTCAGCTGACCTACCTGGCCATCGCCATCGCCGCCAAATCCGACGAACACCTGCGCATCCTGCAGCTGCTGACCCGCGCCCTGGGCGAGAGCGATCTGCAACAGGCGCTGCGCGACGCCCGCGAACCCCAGCAGATCCTCGACCTGCTGCAGGGGGCGCCCCAGGCCCTGGCGCTGGACGAAGAACTGGTGCAGCTGGCCATCGATGCCGAGGACCTGGAAGACCTGGCCTGGCAGGGTGCGCGCATGCTCAAGCACATGGAATGCGTGGGGGCCGGTTTCGCCGGTGCCCTGCAGGCCAGCCAGCCGCTGCCCCTGGGCGACGGCCTCTGGTGGCTGAACAGCGAGACCGCGGTGAAACGTCCCGGCCTGGCCTTCGTCACCCCACTGCAGACCCTGCAGGTGCAGGAGCAGCCGGTCCGTGGCCTGTTCTGCCTGGCCAGCCTGGGCGAGGGCCATCGCGCCCTGCTCGAACGCCTCTGCGACCTGCTCGTCGCCGGCCGTGGCCAGGAGCTGGCCCAGGCTACCTCCCGCCGCGCCGTGCTCGAGGCCCTGGGCGGCGAAGTCGCCCCGGACTGGCCCAGTGCCCAGGTGGTGCTGGCCAACGCCCATGGCCTGCACGCCCGTCCGGCCAAGGAGCTGGCGCGGCTGGCCAAGGCCTATGACGGCGAGATCCGCGTGCGCGTCGACCACGGCGCCCCGGTCTCGGCCAAGAGTCTGTCGCGGCTGCTGGCGCTGGGCGCCCGGCGCGGCCAGACCCTGGAATTCCTGGTCGAGCCCGGCACCCCGGCCGAGGCGGCCTTGAACGATCTGATCGGCGCCGTACAGGCCGGTCTTGGCGAAGAGGTGGAGCCGGTCACCGCCAGCGCCCCGGCTCCGGCCGGTGCCGCGCGGGTCACCGCCATCAGCCTGGTGGACCCGTCCGAGCAACTGCCGCTGGCGCCGGGCGATCGCGCCCAGGCCGTGGCCGCCGCCCCCGGCCTGGCCGTGGGCCCGGCCCATGTGGTGGCGCCCCAGCACTTCGACTATCCCGCCACCGGTGAAGGCGCCGCCGCCGAGCGCCAGCGCCTGGACGCGGCTCTGGCCGCGGTACGCGCCGATATCGAGGCGCTCATCGCGCGCAGCGAGGCCAGCGCCCTGCGCGAGATCTTCCTGACCCACCTGGAGATGCTGGAAGACCCGGATCTGCAGCAGGGCATCGCCGCCCGGCTCAAGGCCAACGCCAGTGCCGCCGCGGCCTGGGACGCCCAGATCGAGGAGGCGGCCAGCCAGCAGGAAGCCCTGCACGACCGGCTGCTCGCCGAGCGCGCCGCCGACCTGCGCGACGTCGGTCGTCGGGTACTGGCCCAGCTGTGCGGCGTCGAATCCGCCCGCGAACCCGAGGAACCCTATGTGCTGGTGATGGACGAGGTCGGCCCGGGCGATGTGGCGCGGCTGGACCGCGAGCGCGTCTGCGGCATCCTGACCGCCCGTGGTGGCGCCAGCTCCCACAGCGCCATCGTCGCCCGCGCCCTGGGCATCCCGGCCATCGTCGGCGCCGGCCGCCGGGTGCTGGACCTGGCGCCGCGCAGCGTGCTGCTGCTGGATGGCGACAAGGGCACCCTGGAAATAGCCCCGGACGCCAGCCGTATCGAGGCCGTGCAGCGCGAGCGCGAGGTCCAGGCCGAGCGCCGCCGCGCTGCCGAGGCCCGGCGTTTCGAAAGCGCCACCACCCGCGATGGCCACCATGTCGAGATCGCCGTGAACCTGGGTGATACCGCCCAGGCCGCCGCCGCGGTGGAGCAGGGCGCCGAAGCCGTCGGCCTGCTGCGCACCGAACTGGTGTTCATGAGCCATGACAGCGCGCCCGACGAGGCCGCCCAGGAGCAGGAATACCGCCGTGCCCTCGATGGCCTGGCCGGCAAGCCGCTGGTGGTGCGGACCCTGGACGTCGGCGGCGACAAGCCGCTGCCCTATCTGCCGCTGCCACCGGAAGAGAATCCCTTCCTCGGCATCCGTGGCATCCGCCTGACCCTGCGCCGTCCGGAGCTGCTGGAAACCCAGCTGCGCGCCCTGCTCAAGGCCGCCGATGGGCGGCCGCTGCGGATCATGTTCCCCATGATCGGCCGGGTCGAGGAGTGGCGTCAGGCCCGTGACATCCTCGCGCGCCTGCGCCAGGAGATCCCCACCACCGATCTGCAGGTCGGCATCATGATCGAGGTCCCCTCGGCCGCGCTGCTGGCCCCGGTGCTGGCGCCGGAAGTGGACTTCTTCAGCGTCGGTACCAATGACCTGACGCAATACACCCTGGCCATCGACCGCGGTCATCCGCTGCTGTCGGGCGAGGCCGACGGCCTGCACCCCAGCGTGCTGCGCCTGATCGACATGACGGTGCGCGCCGCCCATGCCCACGGCAAGTGGGTCGGCGTCTGCGGCGAGCTGGCCGCCGATCCCCTGGCGGTGCCGGTGCTGGTCGGCCTGGGCGTGGACGAGCTGTCGGTTTCGGCGCGCAGCGTGCCCCTGGTCAAGGCCCGGGTCCGCGAGCTGGAGTTGCGCCAGGTGCAGTCCTGCGCCGCGCGCGCCCTGGAGCTGGGTACCGCTGCCGAGGTGCGGCAGAGCGTGGAGGCCCTGCGATGAGCCGTATCCTCACCCTGACCCTCAACCCGGCGCTGGACCTCACCGTCCAGTTGCCGGAGCTCAAGCCCGGCGCGGTGAATCGCAGCGAGGCGGTGATCGTCCATGCCGCCGGCAAGGGCATCAACGTCGCCCAGGTGCTGGCCGATCTCGGCCATGAACTGACGGTGAGCGGCTTTCTCGGGGCCGACAACGCGGCCGCCTTCGAAGCCCTGTTCGCCCGCCGCGGCTTTACCGACGCCTTCGTCCGGGTCGCCGGCGAGACCCGCAGCAACCTCAAGCTGGCCGAGGCCGCGGGCCGCATAACCGACATCAACGGGCCTGGTCCGGAGGTGTCCGCCGCCGCCCAGCAGGAATTGCTCGAGACCCTGGATCGCCTCGCGCCTGGCCATGACGCCGTGGTGGTGGCCGGCAGCCTGCCGCGTGGGGTAAGCCCCGAGTGGCTGGCCGCCCTGGTCGGCCGCCTCAAGTCGCTGGGCCTGCCGGTGGCGCTGGACACCAGTGGCGCCGCCCTGCGCGCCGCCCTGGCCGCCGGTCCCTGGCTGATCAAGCCCAATACCGAAGAACTGGCCGAAGCCTGCGGCGCTCCGGCCGAGACCGCGACCGAGCAGGCGCTGCTGGTCGAACAGCTGCGGGCCCTGGGCATCGAGCACCTGGTGATCTCCCAGGGCGCCGATGGGGTGCGCTGGTATGGCGCCCAGACCCTGGAGGCGCAGCCGCCCAAGGTCACCGTGGCCAGCACCGTCGGCGCGGGGGATTCCCTGCTGGCCGGCATGCTGCACGGCCTGCTCACCGGCCAGGCGCCGGAGCGCACCCTGACCACAGCCACCGCCATCGCGGCCCTGGCCGTGACCCAGATCGGCTTCGGCATCAATGATCCCGCGCAACTCGCCGTCTTCGAAGACCAGGTGCAGGTGCGTGTCCTTCCCGACTTTCCGCTAGAACAAGAATCAGGGGTAAACCCATGAACATCGCCATCGTCACGACCTGCCCGACCGGCATGGTCACCAGCGTGCTAAGTGCGCGCCTGCTGGACGCCGCCGCCCAGCGCCGCGGCTGGACCACCAGCGTCGAGATCCACGACGGCCCCGAGGCCACCCTGCTGACCGACGACCAGGTGGCGCGCGCCGAACTGGTCGTGGTCGTCCACACCGGCGCGGTTGACCTGTCGCGCTTCGTCGGCAAGCGCGTCTACCGCGCCGCCCCGGCCGAAGCCCTGCGCGATGTCGATGCCTTCCTGCAGCGCGCGGCCAGCGAAGCCAAGGTGCTGGAACAGGCCCCGGCGGCGGGTGGCGCTGCCCCCAGCGCTCCCGCCAGTGCCAGCGAAACCCCGCGGCTGGTGGCCATCACCGCCTGCCCGACCGGGGTCGCCCACACCTTCATGGCCGCCGAGGCGCTGCAGAACGCGGCCAATAAGCTCGGCTATCGCCTGCACCTGGAGACCCAGGGCTCGGTAGGGGCACGCAATCCGCTGCCGGCCGAGGCCATCCGCGATGCCGACGTGGTGCTGCTGGCCACCGACATCGAGGTCAATGTCGAGCGCTTCGCCGGCAAGCGCGTCTATCGCTGCGGCACCGGGGTCGCCCTCAAGCAACCCGAGGCGACGATCAAGAAGGCCCTGGCCGAGGGCGAGACCCTGGCCGGCAGCGCCGCGCCAGCGGCGGGCGAGGGCGCCAAGCCAGCCAAGAAGGAAGGCGCGGGCGTCTACAAGCACCTGCTCACCGGGGTGTCATACATGCTGCCGATGGTGGTGGCGGGCGGTCTGCTGATCGCCCTGTCCTTCGTCTTCGGCATCGAGGCCTTCAAGGAGCAGGGCACCCTGGCCGCGGCGCTGATGCAGATCGGTGGTGAATCGGCCTTCAAGCTGATGGTCCCGGTGCTGGCCGGCTACATCGCCTACTCCATCGCCGACCGTCCGGGTCTCGCCCCCGGCATGATCGGCGGCTGGCTGGCGGCCAGTCTGGGCAGCGGCTTCATCGGCGGTATCATCGCCGGCTTCCTGGCCGGCTACGTGGCCAAGGCCATCGCCCAGCACGTCAAGCTGCCGGCCAGCGTCGAGGCGCTCAAGCCGATCCTGATCATCCCGCTGTTCGCCAGCCTCATCGTCGGCCTGGTGATGATCTATCTGGTCGGCACCCCGGTGGCCGGCGCCCTGAGTCGACTCACCGACTTCCTCAACAATCTGGGCACCAGCAACGCCGTGCTGCTCGGCCTGATCCTCGGCGCCATGATGTGCATCGACTTCGGCGGCCCGATCAACAAGGCCGCCTATGCCTTCACCGTCGGCCTGCTGGCGTCCAAGACCTACGGGCCGATGGCCGCCACCATGGCCGCCGGCATGGTGCCGCCCATCGGCATGGGCATCGCCACCCTGCTGGCCCGGCGCAAGTTCGCCCAGAGCGAGCGCGAGGCGGGCAAGGCGGCGTCGGTGCTGGGGCTGTGCTTCATCTCCGAAGGCGCGATTCCCTTCGCCGCCAAGGATCCGCTGCGGGTGATCCCGGCCAGCGTGATCGGCGGTGCCCTCACCGGCGCCCTGGTGATGCTGTTCAACTGCAAGCTGATGGCGCCCCACGGCGGCCTCTTCGTGCTGCTGATCCCCAACGCCATCAGCCACGCCTGGCTGTATCTGGCGGCCATCGCCGCCGGCAGTCTGGTGACCGGGGTCATCTACGCGGTGCTCAAGCGCAACGAAGCCGCCACCGAGCTGGTCCCCGCGGCCTGATCCGGACCCTGGCGATACCGCTGTAACAAGAGGTTACACTGGGAGGCTCTCGCCTCCTGGTGGCCTCTTCTCCATGTCCGATCCCGTCTATCCCGATACCGATCCCGAAGTCGCCGCCCGGCGTCGGCTGCATCTGCTGCGCCATCGCCGGCGCCGTCGGCTGCGCGAGTGGCGCCAGCGCGTCGCCTTCTGGGTCGGCGCGGTGCTGGTGGGCCTGGCCGGTCTGGGCTTCGCCTGGCTGGCCGATGCCTGCTTCGGCCTCTTCCAGCGGTTGCTGCAGCACAGCGCGATCTGGCCTTGGCTGGTGACGCCCCTGGGCTTCGCCGGACTGGTCTGGCTGACCCAGGGCGCGCTGCGCGATGCCCGTGGCAGCGGCATCCCCCAAGTCATCGTCACCCTCGAACGACCTGAGGCGGACCTGCGCGCCCGGCTGCTGGCGCCCCCCATCGCCCTGGCCAAGCTGCTGCTCACGGCCGGCGCCCTGCTGGTGGGTGGCTCGGTAGGGCGGGAAGGACCCACCGTGCATGTCGGCGCCGCCTTGCTCTACGGCTTCGGCAAGCGGCTCGGCCTGCATGGCCGCCGCACCCTGTCCGGACTCATCCTCGCTGGCGGCGCCGCCGGGATCGCCGCGGCCTTCAACACCCCCCTGGGCGGGGTGGTCTTCGCCATCGAGGAACTCACCCATACCTTCGAGCAGCGCTTCAGCGGCCTGGTGCTGACCGCCGTGCTGCTCGGCGGCATCGTCACCCTGGGCATCGTCGGCCCCTACAGCTATCTCGGCGCCCTGGACCTGCACCTGACCTGGGGCCTGGGCTGGATCGGCGTAGCGGTGATCGGCGTCATCGGCGGACTGCTCGGCGGTTGCTACGGCCGCCTGGTGCTGCCCACCGACCGGGGCTGGCTGGGGCGCCTGAATGCCCTGCGCGGGCGCCGCCCGGTGGCCTTTGCCGCCGGCTGTGGCCTGGTGCTGGCGGCGCTGGGGCTGTTCTCCGGCCAGCACGTGTTCGGCACCGGTTACGCCGAGACCCATGCCATCCTGGCTGGCGAACCCATGACCGGCGGCGACTTCCTGCTGTGGAAATTCCTCGCCAACGTCGTCTCCTACCTGGCCGGGGTGCCGGGCGGCCTGTTCTCGCCCTCGCTGGCGGTGGGGGCGGCCCTGGGCCCCTGGCTGGTCGACTGGCTGCCGGGTATCAGTCTGCCGCAATGCGCCTTGCTGGGGCTGGCTGCCTACCTCGCCGGGGTCACCCGCACCCCGCTGACCGCCACCGTCATCACCCTGGAGCTGGCCCACAGCCCGGACATGGCGCTGCCGGTGCTGGCGGCCTGTCTGCTGGCCGCCGCCGTCTCCGGCTGGCTGATGCCGGTGCCGCTCTACCATGCGCTGTCGCAGCAGGTGCTCAACGCCCTGACGCCCCGCCGCGACTAGGCCCTGTACGAAAAATGCCTGCGCTCGGTGATGCTTCGTTGAAAAACGCTTCGGAATGCTCATTTACCACTCGTAAACTCCGCTTCCTCAGCGTTTTTCGCCTCGCCTGACCGTCGCTCGGCGACTTTTCGTACAGAGCCTAGGCCCTAGCGCCCGCCGCCGATATCCAGCAGGGCGCCGGTGGTGTAGGAGGCTTCGTCCGACAGCAGCCAGAGGATGCCGGCGGCGATCTCCTCGGCCTCGCCTGCACGCCCCAGCGGAGTGGTCACGCCCAGGCGCTCGGCGCGGCCCGGCTGGCCGCCGCTGGCGTGGATGTCGGTAAGGGTCACGCCGGGTCGCACCGCATTGACCCGCACCCCGTGCGGGCCGAGTTCCTTGGCGAGGCCCAGGGTCAGGGTGTCCAGCGCCGCCTTGCTGGCGGCATAGTCGACGTATTCGTTGGGCGAGCCCAGACGCGCCGCGATGGAAGAGACATTGACGATGGCGCCACCGCGGCCGCCGCGCTCCCGCGACAGGTGGCGAGCCGCCTCGCGGGCACAGAGAAAGGCGCCATAGACGTTGACCTCGAACATCCGTCGCAATCGCTCGGCGCTCATGTCCACCAGCGGCTGCGACTGATCGACGATCCCGGCATTGTTGACGAAGGCGTCCAGGCCGCCGAAGCGCTCCACCGTGCGCTCGAAGAGCGCCAGCACCTGGGCTTCGTCGGCCACGTCGCCGCGCAGCGCCAGGCCTTCCACGCCCAGCGCCTCGATCTCGGCCAGAGTGGCCCGGGCCGCGGCCTCGTCATGGCGATAGTTGAAGGCGACGTTCCAGCCGCGGCGGGCGGCGCCAAGGGCCGTGGCGCGGCCGATGCCACGACTCGCGCCGGTGATGAGCAGGGTCTTGCGCATGATGAAAACCTCGGGCTAGAGAGGGTAGGGGTAACGGCTAACCGTCTGATGTGGCGAAAAAAGCTTGGACGTCCCCGTCGTTTCGCCTAAAAGTAAGGCGAACGGCACGCGCCGCATTATCCGCGGCCACTTCGCGATCTGATTCCTAAGCGCTTGCAGAGGTCAATCCTGATGACGAGACCCCGCTTCATCTCGCCCAACGAAGTTTCCGCGCTCCGTACCAACATCCTCTCCAAGCTCACCTATGCCGTCGGCAAGGATCCCGACAACGCCCTCGACCACGACTGGTTCCAGGCCACCGCCCTGGCCGCCCGGGACTACATCGTCGACCGCTGGATGAGTCGCACCCGCGACGCCTATCGCACCGGCCAGAAGCGCGTCTACTACCTCTCCCTGGAATTCCTCATCGGTCGCCTGCTGATCGACAGCCTGTCCAACCTCGGCATCCTCGAAGAGACCCGTCGCGCCCTGGCCGACCTCGGCGTCGACCTGGAACGCATCCGCGGCCTGGAGCCGGACGCCGCCCTTGGCAACGGTGGCCTCGGCCGGCTGGCCGCCTGCTTCATGGAAAGCATGGCCACCCTGGGCATCGCCAGCCACGGCTACGGCATCCGCTACGAGCACGGGCTGTTCCGCCAGGTGATCGCCGACGGCTTCCAGCTGGAGCAGCCGGAAAACTGGCTGGATTTCGGCAATCCCTGGGAATTCGAACGCGCCGAGGTGGTGTACGAGATCGGCTTCGGCGGTCACGTCGCCCCCTATGGCGAAGGCGATCCGCGGCGCCAGGTGTGGACGCCCGGCGAGCGCATCCGCGCGGTGGCCTATGACACCCCGGTGATCGGCTGGGGCGGGGAGGGCGCCAACACCCTGAGACTCTGGCGCGCCCGACCGTTGGAGATCCTCCACCTGGAAACCTTCAACGCCGGCGACCACGTCGGCGCCGTGGCCAACGAGGCCCGCGCCGAGAGCATCTCGCGGGTGCTCTATCCGGCCGACAGCAGCGAAGCCGGCCAGGAATTGCGCCTGCGCCAGGAATACTTCTTCGTCGCCGCCTCCCTGGCCGACCTGACCCGCCGTCACCTCAAGCAGCACAGCGACCTGCTCAGCCTGCCCGAGCACGTGTCCATCCAGCTCAACGACACCCACCCGGCCATCGCCGTGGCCGAGCTGATGCGGCTCCTGGTGGACGTCCACGGCATTCCCTGGGACGCCGCCTGGAGCACCACCGTCGGCACCCTCAGCTACACCAATCACACCCTCTTGCCCGAGGCCCTGGAGACCTGGCCGGTACAGCTGATGGAACGCCTGCTGCCGCGGCACATGCAGATCATCTACCTGATCAACGCCCAGTTCCTCGACTCCCTGCGCGCCCGCGGCGAGACCGATGGCGGCATGATTTCCTATGTTTCCCTGATCGACGAAAGCCAGGGGCGCCGCGTGCGCATGGGCAATCTCGCCTTTCTTGGCTCGCATAGCATCAATGGCGTCTCGGGGTTGCACACCGACCTGATGCGCAAGACGGTCTTCCGCTCGCTGCACCGGCTCTATCCGGATCGCATCAACAACAAGACCAACGGCATCACCTTCCGCCGCTGGTTGCACCAGGCCAACCCGGCGCTCACCGACCTGCTGGTGGATACCCTCGGCCAGGGCGTGCTGCACGATCCGGAAAAGACCCTGCCGCTGCTCAAGCCCTATGCTAACGATAGCAATTTCCGCGAGCGCTTCGCCCTGCAGCGCCAGCGCAACAAGGACACCTTCACCAGCCTGGTGAAGCAGCGGCTGGAGATCGACCTCGATCCCAATGCGCTGTTCGATGTCCAGATCAAGCGCATCCACGAGTACAAGCGGCAGCTGATGAATCTGCTGCAGACCATCGCGCTGTACCAGGCCATCCGCGACAACCCCAACGGCGACTGGACGCCGCGGGTCAAGATCTTCGCCGGCAAGGCCGCCGCCAGCTATCACCAGGCCAAGCTGATCATCAAGCTGGCCAACGACGTGGCCAAGGTGGTCAACAACGACCCCCTGACCCGTGATCTGCTCAAGGTGGTCTTCCTGCCCAACTACAACGTCAGCCTGGCCGAGGTCATCATTCCGGCGGCGGATCTTTCCGAGCAGATCTCCACCGCCGGCATGGAAGCCTCGGGCACCAGCAACATGAAGTTCGGCCTCAACGGCGCCCTCACCATCGGCACCCTGGACGGCGCCAACGTGGAGATGTGCGAACTGATCGGGGAAGAGCACATGTTCATCTTTGGCCTCAAGGCGGCCGAGGTGGAAGAGCGCCAGCGCAGCGGCGGCATCTCCTCGGACATCATCGAGAATTCGCCACGCCTGGCCCAGGTGCTGGCGGGTCTGCGCGCCGGTCAGTTCTCGCCCGAGGATCCGGCCCGCTACAACAGCCTGCTCGACGTCCTGACCTGGCACGACCGCTTCCTCGTCTGCGCCGACTTCGACGCCTACTGGGAGGCCCAGCGCCAGGTCGAGACCCGCTGGCAGCAGCCGGACAGGTGGTGGCAATCGGCGGTGATCAACACCTCCAGCATGGGCTGGTTCTCCTCCGACCGCACCATCCGCGAATACGCCACGGAAATCTGGAAGGCGCTGTAGTCGAGCACGCTTCGCGGCCATGGCGGTCCGCCGCTGCGGCCGCTCCTACGGGCAAGGCACCCTCCTGTAGGAGCGGCCCATGGCCGCGATAAGGACCACCATAGAGTAGGTGCCCAGGCAGGATTTGCTGGGCTTCGCTACGCTCAACCCAGCCTACGGCGGCCGGCCCTGGCCACGATCAGCTATCCCCCGATTGAGAACCCGCGGCTTCCACACCGTCTACATCCTTGCAGCATCCGCCCCGCAAGCCCGTCACCGGAGTCCCCATGCCCCGCACCTCTACCCGCCTCGAAGCGGGCAATCCTGCCCATTACGGTGCCACCCTCGTCGAGGGCGGCATCAACTTCGCCGTCTGGTCGCCGGCGGCTGAAGCCGTCGAACTCTGCCTCTACGATGCCAAGGGGGAAGCCGAGACCCAGCGTCTGGCCTTTCGCGAACACGAAGGCGGCGTCTGGCATGGTTTCCTGGCCGGTGCCAAAGCGGGTCTGAGATACGGTTTGCGCGCCCAGGGTGCCTACCGTCCCCAGGACGGCCTCAGATTCAACGCCAACAAACTGCTGGTGGACCCCTGGGCCCTGGCGGTGGACCGGCCCTTCCAGCTGCATCCCAGCACCTATGGTTTCCATCCCGAAGATCCCAATCGTCCGGACGCGCGCGACAGCGGTGCCCATGTCCCCAAGGCCATCGTCCTGCCGCCGGTCGATAGCCTGACGCCAGCGCCCAAGCGCCGCGACGCGGGACTGATCTACGAATTGCACGTACGCGGCCAGACCCAGCTGCATCCGCAGGTGCCCGCCCGCCAGCGCGGCACCCTGGCGGCGCTGCGCCATCCGGCGCTGATCGAGCACTGGCAGCGCCTCGGCGTCACTACCCTGGAGCTGCTGCCCATCGCCGCCTGGGCCGACGATCGCCATCTGCCCGCCCTGGGGCTGGCCAACTACTGGGGCTACAACCCGGTGGTCATGGCGGCGGTCGATCCGCGCCTGGCCGGGCGCGAGGCCCTCGCCGAATTGCGCGAGACGGTGGCCACCCTGCAGGCGGCCGGCTTCGAGGTGCTGCTCGACGTGGTCTTCAACCACACCGGCGAAGGCGACGAACTCGGCCCCACCTTCAATCTGCGCGGCCTGGACAACGCCGGCTACTACCGGCTGCAGCCGGACGATCCGGCGCGCTATATCAACGACATGGGCTGCGGCAACTGCCTGGCGCTCTACAGCCCGCCGGCGTTGCGCCTGACCCTGGACAGCCTGCGCCACTGGGTCACCGCCGCCGGTGTCGACGGCTTTCGCTTCGACCTGGCGCCTGCGCTGGGTCGCCTGGAAAGCGGCTTCGATCGCGACGCGCCACTGCTGCAGGCCCTGGCCCAGGATCCGCTGCTGCGTGAGGTGCGACTGGTGGCGGAACCCTGGGACATCGGCCCCGGCGGCCATCAGGTCGGCGCCTTCCGCGCGCCCTGGCAGGAATGGAACGACGCCTTCCGCGACGACGTGCGCCGCTTCTGGCGCGGCGACGACGGCCTGAGAGGCGCCCTGGCGACCCGTCTGGCCGGCAGCGCCGATCTCTTCGGTGCGGGTGATCGCCCCTTGCGCACCAGCGTCAACTTCGTCACCGCCCACGACGGCTTCACCCTGGCCGACCTGGTCAGCTACGCCGAAAAGCACAACGAGGCCAACGGCGAAGGCAATCGCGACGGCACCACCGACAACAAGAGCTGGAACAATGGCGTAGAAGGACCGAGCGATGACCCCGCCGTCCTGGAAGCCCGCGCCGCCGACCAGCGCGCCCTGCTGGCGACCCTGATCCTGGCCGGGGGCGAACCCATGCTCACCGCCGGCGACGAATTCGGTCGCACCCAGCAGGGCAACAACAATGCCTATGTGCAGGACACTGAACTGTCCTGGCTGGACTGGCAGCAGGCCGCCAGCGCGGCCGGGCAGCGGCAGAGCGCCTTCGTCGGCCGGCTCATGGCGCTGCGCCAGGAACTACCGACCCTGCAGGCGCAGCGGCTGCTCGGACGCCCCGATCCCCGTGGCTGGGTCAGGATCGAATGGCTCGATGCCGACGGTGCGCCGATGGACGACGGCCGCTGGCAGGCCGGGGGCAGCCTGCCGCTCGCCCTCACCCTGGAGCCCCTCGACGGAGCGGATCAGCCCCAGGCCGCACGGATCTGGCTGGCCTTCCAGCCGCGGCGGGAGGAAATCGACCTGCGCCTGCCGCCGTCACGTGACGGACATCACTGGGTGATACAGCTGGACAGCCGTCAGCCTGAACTGGAACCCGACTCGGCAGTCTATCCCAGCGCCGAAAATCTCCGTGTTGGCCGAGGCGTACTGCTGGCCGTGGAGACCCCGAACGCGCCCTAGACGCGCGTTCCCTGCCGGCCGCCGGTGCCCGGCGCCTCGTCGCCCCGGCGACAGCGTACGGAATCGGCACTGGCTGGCAGACCTGGCCTGACGGTCCGCTCTGCTTGAGACGGAGCTTGAGCTTTGGCGCTACACTCGCGCCCATCATTACAAGGAGCACCGCGATGTCCCGGATATCCCTCAGTCGTTACCTCATCGAGCAGACCCGCAGCCACAAGACCCCGGCCGACCTGCGCTTCCTCATCGAAGTCGTGGCACGGGCGTGCAAGCGCATCAGCTACGAGGTGTCCAAGGGGGCGCTGGGTGGCGTGCTTGGCAGCATGGGCACCGAGAACGTCCAGGGCGAGGTGCAGAAGAAGCTGGACGTCCTGTCCAACGAGATCCTGCTGGAAGCCAACGAATGGGGCGGCACCCTGGCCGGTATGGCCTCCGAGGAAATGGACCAGGTACACCAGATTCCGGGTCACTATCCCAAGGGCGCCTACCTGTTGATGTTCGACCCCCTGGACGGCTCGTCCAACATCGACGTCAACGTCTCCGTCGGCACCATCTTCTCCATCCTGCGCAAGGACTTCGTCAGCAGCACCACCGGTGACGTGACCGAAGAAGCCTTCATGCAGAAGGGCACCGAGCAGGTAGCTGCCGGTTACGCCATCTACGGTCCCCAGACCATGCTGGTGCTGACCCTGGGCGACGGCGTCAAGGGCTTCACCCTGGATCGCGAACTGGGCAGCTTCGTGCTGACCCACGAAGACATCACCATCCCCGAGACCACTGCCGAATTCGCCATCAACATGTCCAACCAGCGCCACTGGGAAGCCCCGGTCAAGCGTTACGTGGACGAGCTGCTGGCTGGCAAGGAAGGTCCCCTGGGCAAGAACTACAACATGCGCTGGATCGCCTCCATGGTGGCCGACGTCCATCGCATCCTTACCCGCGGCGGCATCTTCATGTACCCGCGCGACGCCCGCGAGCCGGAAAAGCCCGGCAAGCTGCGCCTGATGTACGAGGCCAATCCCATGTCCATGCTGGTCGAGCAGGCCGGTGGCGCCGCCACCAACGGTCACCAGCGCATCCTCGACGTCCAGCCGGACGGCCTGCACCAGCGGGTGGCGGTGTTCCTGGGCTCCAAGGAAGAAGTGCAGCGCGTGACCGAGTACCACCGTCAGCGTTGATCCCTCCCAGCCGGGCCGCCTGCAACGGGCGGTCCGCTGCTCCGCTCGTGTCCTGCCTCAGCGTTCAGCTCCGATTCAGTCCCCTTAATCCTGCGCTAATCCGCCGCCGCCGAAGATGGCCGCGCAGCCGGTCGGGCTGTATTCGCATCGCGTGAGGAGCCTTTCACCATGAACGCCCTGAAATCCCGTGTCGTCCTCTTCGGCCTGCTGGCCCTGGCCAGTCATCAGGTCTTTGCCGCCGATCCCCAGAATTTCGCCGGCCTCACCTATGGCAAGAGCTACGACAACTTCAGCAACAGCCACGCCCTCGACCGCAACCTGAACAGCCCCGATACCGATGGTGCCATCGATGGCAGCAACACCTGGGGGCTGCGCCTCGGTCAGCAGAACGATGCCGGTCGCTACTACGCCACCCTCGACCAGGCCAGCGGCAGCAGTGATGGCCTGAGACTCAAGCAGCAGGACCTGACCGGCAGCTACGATGCCTTCTATCCCCTGGGCGACAGCACCAAATTGTTTGGCGGCGGCACCCTGGGCGTCGCCCGGGTCACCCAGGATGGTTCCAGCTTCGGCCATGACAGCGACCTCGGTTATGTGGCCGGGGTCCAGGCCGGCATCCTGCAGCAGGTCAACGACCGCACCTCCCTGGAAGCCGGCTATCGCTACCTGCGCAGCAATGCCAAGCCGGACATCGATCAGGACGGCAGCAAGCTGGGTTCGAGCCAGCTCGACAGCAGCAAGGAAATCTACCTGGGCATGAACGTCTATTTCTGAGGCGTGGCCGGGGCGACAGCGTTCGCCCCGGCTGTCAGCTGAAGGGATCCAGACCCGAGAAGGCCGCCGCCAGCGTGACGGCGACCACCCCGAGGGCGATCTCCACGGCCGTGGCCCGGCGCAGCAGCTGCCAGGCCTGGGGTCCCTGTCCCAATCGCGGCACCAGCAGATAACGATTGGCCAGGGCCAGGACGACCATGGTCGCCACCACCAGCACCTTGGCCAGCAGCAGGCCGGAGTAGGGCGTCAACCGCAGCAGGCCCTCCGGTCCGAGGATCAGCAGGCTGTTGAACGCGCCGCTGAGCAGGGCCAGCGCCACGCAGATCTGCCCGGGTAGCGAGTAACCGCGCAGCAGCCGCTGGACCTCCCCCCTGAGCCGGGCCGGAGGCCGCCCCAGGCACAGCAACACCCCGGGCAGACTGCCCAGCCAGAGTCCCGTGGTGAGCAGATGCAGGGCCTGGTTCAACCGGTGCACCCCGCCGAGCGCGCCCGCGGTCGCGGCGGCATGGCCACCCAGGGCCAGACTGGCCAGCAGCAGGCCACTCAAGCCCCACAGCCAGCGAACGCCACGCATCCCGGGTCCCGCCAGCAGCCACAGGGCCAGCAGCAGGCCCAGCGGCAATTGCCAGCGCCAGCCCTGGCCGGCCTCGGTGGCCAGATAGAGCTGCCACAGCGGCAGGTTGAAGGCATCCGTCCATCCATCGCCGACCAGCGCGGCCTGCAGCGGCAACAGACTCAGCACCCCGAGCAGCAGCAGGGCCCCCAGCAGGCGGGCCGCAGGGCGCGCCCGTTCCAGCAGCCAGCCGCTCAAGGCAGGGCGACCCAGCCAGAGCGCCAGCGCCAGATAGCCCCAGGTCAGCAGCAGCGGCAGCAGAAAGAGGGCGCGGGCGAGGGGGCGCCAGGCATCGGGCGTCGCCAGTCCGCCGTCCATCCTTACTGGACGGTGAAGCGATAATCGCCCTGGGTCTTGTGTCCGTCCTTGGCCAGCACCCGCCATTTGACCTGGTAGCGGCCCGCTTCCAGCGGTGCCTCCAGCGGCACCTCCAGGGTGCGTTCGTCACCACCGGAAATCACCTTGCCGGTGGTGATCGCCGTACTGGCCTGACCCTCCAGCCGCTGCAGCTGCACCTGGCTCAGAGACGCCTCGACCCCTTCGGAAAAGCTCAGACTCAGCTGCTTCGGTGCCGGGCTGGTGCTGTCGGGGGCGGGCTCGGCGCTCTTCAGGTGACCATGGGCCAGGGCCAGCCCCGGCAACAGCAGAGAGGTCAGGGCGAGACGGCGAGCGAGACGCAGGGCAGCGGTCATGGAGAACTCCAGCGGCAGAAGGAAACCGCCAGCTTAGCAGTCCGCCCGAGTGGCGTCCGCGCCCGGCGCCTGTTCCGCCGCGCGTGCCGCGCACTCGACGAAGGTCCGGGCGGTGCAGCTGCGGCAAACCTCCGGATCCAGGCGCGGATAGATGCTGCGCAGGGCCTGATCCTTGGACGAAAAGATATGGCCGTCGCCCAGCTCCTTGAGAAAGCCGGTCTTGGCGAACAACTGCAGCACCGGCGTGCGCGGGCGATGGAAATAGAGATCGCCACCCTGGGCGCGTCGCTCGCGCCATTCGCGCCGCCAGAGGTCGTTACCCGCCAGGTCGATGAAATTCATGCTCTTGGTCATGAACAGGGCGTGCTTCTGACCGGGCTGGGCGCTGCGAAAGCCGTCCAGCTGATCGCCGACATGGGGCACGGCGCCAAAGAACACCGAGCCTTCAACCCGCACCAGCTTGAGTTGCGGACACTCCTGCGCCGGCTGGCCCAGTTCGTCCAGCGGGGTGAAACGGCGCTCGGGGGTACGGGGATCCGGCACCAGCGGGCGGATGGCCGGGTGCGAGGTGCGATAGAGGTAGGCCACCAGGGAGACCAGAGTGCCCAGCAGCACGGCGCGATCCAGCGGGATGGTCAGGGTCGCCAGCAAGGTCACCCCGGCCACCAGGGCCTCGGTGCGGCTGACCCTCAGCACCTCGCGCCAGCGCCCCAGGTCCAGCAGCCCGCGCGCCACCAGCAGCAGGGTAGCGGCGATGGCGGCCAGCGGAATGGCCGCGATCAGGGCACCGCCAAAGGCCACCAGGGCCACCACCAGCAGGGCGGCGAACACCGCCGCCAGCGGGGTGCGGGCCCCGGCTTCGAAATTGGGCATGGAGCGATTCAGCGAGCCGCAGGAGACATAGGCCGAAAAGCAGCCGCCGACCAGATTGGCCAGGCCCTGGCCACGGAATTCGCGATTGACGTCCAGCCGCTGTCCGGAGCGCTGGGCCACCGCCTTGGCGATCGACAGCGACTGCCCCAGGGCCACCAGGGTCAGGGCCACGGCGATGCCGGAGAGATTGCCCAGGTCCTGCAGGGTGACGTTGGGCAGATGGAAGGGCGGCAGCGCCGAGGGGATCCGTCCGACCGTGGCGATCCCCTGGGCCGCGCCCGCCACGCTGCGCTCCAGGATCCAGGCGCTCAGGCAACCGGCCAGCAGACCCAGCAGCATGGTTGGCCAGCGCGGGCGCAGCCGCCTCAGCAGCAGGGTGGCGACCAGGGTCACCACGCCGATCACCAGCGAGGGCCAGTGGATCGCCAGGGGATGGGCGACGACATAGCCGAGCACGCCAAAGGCCGAGGTGCCCAATGGCGGCGACAAGCCGAGCAAATCCTTGAGCGAATAGAGCCCGATCAGCACCGCGGCGCCACTCATGAAGCCGAGCAGCACCGAGGGCGAGATGAAGTTGGCCACCGCGCCCAGGCGCAGGGCGCCCACCGTCAGTTGCAGCATGCCGACCAGCAGGGTCACCGCCAGCGCCAGATCGATATAGGGGCCGGAACCCGCCAGCGCCAGCGGAGACAGCGCCGCCAGCAGGGCCAGGGAGTTGGCGTTGGTCGGCCCGGTCACCACATGGCGACTGGAGCCCGCCAGGGCGGCGACGATGCAGGGCACCACGGCGCCATAGACGCCGTATTGCGGAGGCAGTCCGGCCAGGGTGGCGAAGGCCACGCCCTGGGGCAGCGCCAGGACCGCGCCCAGCAGACCCGCGCCAAGATCCGCCTTCAGGGTGGTGCGGTCCACCTCGCGGAGCCAGGGCAGCAGGGTCGAAAGGGCGGGCATGGGGCGCTCCTGGAACAAGGGTCGCCCACTCTACCGATTCCGGTCGCCGGTGGGCTACCCGAGTCCCGCCGTCGCCGTTCGCCGCCACGACATCGAGGCCGTGTTCATTTCTTCACCAGTCGCCGCCAGCCCGGTCTCTGTGGCGTTCTCGTGACTTCATGCACGGGTTATCCACATCACTGTACACGGTCCCTGTGGGTAACCTCGGCCGCTAGCCGTCGTGGCTGTTGGCGGCGATGCGATGGATCGACAGGTCGGCGCCCTGGTATTCCTCTTCCTGACTCAGACGCAGCCCCAGCACGGCCTTGAGCAGCCCGTACACCGCCAGGCCGCCGAGCAGGGCGACGGCGATACCCAGTCCCGTGCCCGCCAGTTGCGCCAGCACGCTCACCCCACCCAGGCCGCCAAGTGCGGTCTGGCCGAACAGGCCACAGGCGATGCCGCCCCAGGCGCCGCAGAGGCCGTGCAACGGCCAGACGCCCAGCACATCGTCCAGCTTCCAGCGCGTCTGCACCGCGGTGAAGGCCCAGACGAACAGGGCGCCCGCCACCAGCCCGGTGGCCAGGGCGGCGATCGGATGCATCAGGTCGGAGCCGGCACAGACGGCGACCAGGCCGGCCAGGGGCCCGTTGTGCAGGAAGCCGGGGTCGTTGCGCCCGAGCAGCAGGGCAGCCGCCGTCCCGCCGACCATGGCCATCAGCGAATTCAGCGCGACCAGGCCACTGACGCCTGCCAGGCTCTGGGCGCTCATCACGTTGAAACCGAACCAGCCGACGATCAGGATCCAGGAGCCCAGCGCCAGAAAGGGGATGTTCGACGGCGGAAAGGCCACCAGCCGGCCTTCGCGATAGCGACCCTGACGCGGCCCCAACAGCAGCACGGCCGCCAGCGCCAGCCAGCCACCCACGGCGTGCACCACCACGGAGCCGGCGAAATCGTGGAAGCGCGCGCCGAACAGCGCTTCGAACCTGTCCTGCAGCCCCAGGTTGTTGTTCCACATCAGGCCTTCGAAGAACGGATAGACGAAGGCCACGATCAGCGCGGTGGCGCACAGCTGCGGGACGAAACGCGCCCGCTCGGCGATGCCGCCGGAGATGATCGCCGGGATGGCTGCGGCGAAGGTGGCGAGGAAAAAGAACTTCACCAGCCCATAGCCGCTGTCGGCGGTCAGCACCTGGGCAGGCGCGAAGAAGGTCACGCCATAGGCGATCCAGTAGCCGACGAAGAAATACACCAGGGTGGAAATGGCGAAGTCGGCGAGGATCTTGGACAGCGCATTCACCTGATTCTTGTGCCGCACGGTACCGGCTTCGAGAAAGGCGAAACCGGCGTGCATGGCCAGCACCATCACGGCACCCAGCAGCAGGAACAGGGTATTGGCACTGTGGACCAGGGTCGCCACAGCGGAAGGCAATTCGTTCATCAGGGCAGTCGTCGCTAAGGGTTGCACCAAAAACATGCCTGGCGGCTGCTTGATGCGCGCTTTTAGGGCGTGCTGCAGCTCTCGGCAGGTTCAGTCTTGCCGCCAAGCAGAGCGCAACGGGGAATTAGCGCGGGGATGCGCCAGGGCGGTGCGAATCGGAAGGGCGTGCACCAGGAGATAGCAAAGGTCGTGCCGCTAGAGCGCACGCATCACGATACGACCACTGCTCAGGTTGCTCAGCAGCGTCGCTACCTCGTCGCGTCGCTGGGGCTCGACCGCAATCCGCAAGTCGATCTCCAGCGCCTGATAGTCCTCGGCGAGCACGAGCACCGCCAGGGCTGCCAGGCGCGCCTTGATCAGCGGCCACTCCGCATAGGTACAGGCGAAGCCATAGTCCTGCCGCACCACCAGCGGCTGCTTGTCCGCCTGTTGCAGGCAACGGGCGGCGCAACCGCCATAGGCGCGCACCAGGCCGCCGGTACCCAGCTTGATGCCGCCGTACCAGCGGATGACCACCACCACCACCTGATCGCAATCCTGCCCCTCGATGGCGGCCAGAATGGGCCGGCCCGCCGTCCCACCGGGTTCGCCGTCGTCATTGAAGCGGTATTGATTACCCAGCTTCCAGGCCCAGCAGTTGTGGGTCGCGGTCGGCACGCTCACGCGGTCGATGAAGGCCATGGCCGCTTCCACCGTGGTGACGGGCGCGGCGAGGGCGAGAAAACGACTCTTGCGCACCTCTTCCTCGCAGGCGGCATCCTGGATCAGGGTAAAGGTCATGGTGCCTGAAGACCCAGTCCCTTGAGGATGACATGGGTCAGGGTCCGCGCTGCCTCGTCGAAATCCTGCCGGGTCAGGCGGGTGCGCCCGGTTACCTGGCAGATCTGGCTGGCGAAGTCGGCATAGTGCTGGGTACTGCTCCACAACAGGAAGATCAGGTGGACCGGATCCACCGGATCCATCTTGCCAGCCGCGATCCAGGCATCGAACACCGCTGCCCGGCTGCGAAACCAGGTCTGGTAGTCCTGATCGAAATACTCGTACAGGCAATGACCGCCGCCGATGATCTCCATGGCGAAGATCCGGGAGGCCAGCGGTTGCCGACGCGAGAATTCCAGCTTGGCGCGGATGTAGCGGCTCAAGGCTGCCGCCGGATCGTCTTCCACGGTCAGGTGATTGAAGGTGCTGTCCCAGAGTTCGAGGATGTTGCCCAGCACGGCCATATAGAGGCCGAGCTTGTTGTTGAAGTAGTAATGAAGATTGGCCTTGGGCAAGCCAACGCGTTGCGCGATGGTGTTCATGCTGGTGCCCTTGAAGCCATGGCGGGCGAATTCTTCCTCCGCCGCGCTCAGGATCAACTCCTCATTCTTCTGCCGGATGCGTCCGGCCGGCTTATCCTGGCCGGCGTGATGGGCGGGTACGAGAAGGGTCATGACAACTGGAGGATCCTGAGGCGCGGCAGGCATCAATAGCGTACCCCCGGCCCTGGACACAAGGGCTGTTTTACCGGTGTGGCGCTGGCGAGCTGCATTCCGTCACCGCTGCGCGGCGCTCCTCGGGCAGCAACAGGTTGAGCAGGATGGCGGTGATGCCGCCGCTGGTGATCGCGGTGTCGAAGAGATTCTTCACCAGTGGCGGCAGCTGATCCAGCAGCGTCGGCTGGCTGGCGATACCGAGACCCACGCCAAGGGAGGTGGCGATGATCAGCAGGCTGCGGCGATCCAGGGTGCAGTGCGCCAGCAGCCGTATCCCGGCCGCGGCGACACTGCCGAACAGCACCAGGGTCGCACCGCCCAGCACCGGCTTGGGAATCTGCTGCAGGACGGCGCCCAGCACGGGGAACAGACCCAGCACCAGGAGGATGGCGCCTATCCAGTAGCCGACATGGCGGCTGGCCACGCCGGTCAGCTGGATCACCCCGTTGTTCTGCGCGAAGGTGGTGCTGGGAAAGGTATTGAAGGTGGCGGCGAGCAGGCAGGCGACCCCATCACCCAGGACCCCGCCCCGCAACCGCCGCAGATAGCCGGGTCCTTCGACGGGTTGCCGCGAAATCAGGCAGTTGGCGGTCAGGTCGCCGGTGGTTTCCAGGGTGCTGATCAGATAGATGAGCGCGACCGGGAGGAAGGCCGACCAGTCGAAGGCGAAGCCGAAATGGAAGGGGAGGGGGACGCTGACCAGGGGCAGGTCCGGCAGCGGTTGAGGTTTCAGCAGGCCACAGGTCCAGGCGGCGAGGGAGCCCACCAGCAGGCCGATCATCACCGCCGACAGCCGCAACCAGGGACGCCGCGACAGATTCAGGCCGATGATGACGACCAGCACCAGACCACCGAGGGCCAGGTTGATCGGTGCGCCGAAATTGGCGGCCTTGGCGCCCCCGCCGAGATCGGTGACGCCCACCCTGATCAGGCTGATGCCGATCAGGGTGATGACGATGCCGGTCACCAGTGGCGTGATCACCCGGCGCAACAGACCCAGGCAGCGACTCAGGCCGATCTGGACGAAGGCGCCAAAGAAGCAGACGCCAAAGATCATCGCCAGGATGTCCTCCGGCGTCCCGCCGCGCTGCTTGACCAGCATCCCGGCTGCCAAGACCGCGGATAGAAAGGAGAAGCTGGTGCCCTGCAGGCAGATCATGCCCGCGCCCAGTCCACCGGCACCCCGCGCCTGCAGAAAGGTACCGACGCCCGACACCATCAGCCCCATGCTGATCAGATAGGGCAGGTGCTCGTGCAGCCCCAGGGCGCCGGCAATGATCAGCGGTGGGGTGACGATCCCTACGAAGCTCGCCAGGACGTGCTGCAGGGCGGCGCAAAAGGCCGCGAGCGGGGCCGGGCGATCGTCCAGGCCATAGAGCAGATCATCGCGGACGGGAGTGGGCATGGTGATTACCTCGCAGTGGCGCTGCGGGCCGGTAAGGCGGCTGCAGCGCCAGAAGTGGGTCTGGCCAGGCTAGAACTGATACTTCACCAGGAAGCTGAAAACGCTCTGGTCGGTACGAAAGCCCTCGCTGTCCTTGATGCCGTACTTGTCCGACCAATAGTCGTACTCGGTCCCTACATAGAGGTGCTTGGCCTCGTAGCCCATGGCCTTGCCCAGGTCGTACTTGACCTGGGGATTGAAGTGCAGATTGGCGTGATAGCTGCCCTTGTTGTTCATCACCCAGTCCATGTAGCCATCGATGAGCAGATCCGAATTGCCCAGGGGCAGGGTGTAGGCCCAGACCGGCGTGAGCTGCCAGGCACCCGAGGGGGCACTGCCGCCATCCGGCTTGCGGTAATAGAGATTCAGCTGGAAGTAGTCGAAGCCCGGCACCTTGAGGTCGAAACCCGGACCGACCAGATAGTTGCGCTGGTCACGGCCGGCGCCTTCGCCATCGTTCTGGTCGTATTCCAGGGTGGTGGCGAGCAGGACATCGGTGACCGGACCAAAAGAAAGGTCCCGCCCGGACAGCTTGCCGAAGGACAGTCGCGGACTGATCTCGCCATAGAAGCCCTGATGACCGTCGCTGGCGTTCGTCGCACCGTTGAACCAGATGCTGTCGACGAAGAGGAAGAGATCGCCCCAGGTCCAGCTGCTGGCATGCTCGAAGGTGACGGTCTGCTGGATGCGGGGATCGACCCGGAAATCCTTGCCATATAGATAGGTGAGGCTTTCACCGTGCCACAGCAGTGGGCTGTCAGCGGCTTGGGCGGCACCGGCTGTGAACAGGCTGGCGGTCAGCAGCGCGGTGGTTAGGGTCTTGCGCATGTAGGCTCCTGGAAGTGCTTTCTCGTTATGTGCAGCGTCCGCCGTGCTCAGCAAAATCGACGCCAAGCTCCGGCGGGCGGGAGAAAATAGTTATTTTTCAACGCCTTGTATAAGGATTCCGGGAAATTTCAGCTGTTTGGCAGGGCACCAAACCTGACCACTTGCTCAGTTTTCGTGCCCTGAAGGGGCGCCCGCAGCGGCGCTGCTGCGAAACAGCGCACAGGGGGCCGCGCAGTGCTAAGGTGCTGGGCGACCCCGCAGGAGATAGTCATGAAGTTGCTTATCGGTATGCTGACGGCCTTGCTCTGCTGCTCTTTCGCCTCGGCTCAGGTCCCCCAGGGTGGGACGGGACAGCCAGGCATCCTCATGATCACCCGGGGCGATGCCTACTCAGGTTCGGGATGCGACATAGGTCTGGTGATTCAGGGGCGCCTCGCCGGCACCCTTATGGCCGGTCAGAGTGCTTCCTTCAATCTGCCGCCTGGCGAGATCGCCGTCAGCCTTACCTCTTCCGGCCCGGGGGGTTGCGCGGCGCCCATGGCCAGCAGCGTCGCCCAATCCATCCTGCTGACTCCTGGGGAGATCAAGCAGTACCGGATCATCGCGACCGAGGCGGGGTATCGGCTGGCGCCCATCCCCCTTTATTGAAGTTTTTTGAAATAACCTGTTGACCTGCTCTGAAACTCCCCTATAATGCGCCCCACTTCCGGCGCAGTCGCTGAAGCGGCTTGAAAATCAAGCACTTAGGTCTGAGCCGGGCGAGGGGTCCACGGATTCTTCGCCATTTGGCTCTCACCTTCGGGTGACAGCGAAATGAAGCGGAGGGGGTTGACAGCGTCTCGGGATGCTGTAGGATTCGCCTCCCGCTGCCGAGATTGGCTAGACCGGTCAGGTAAGCGCAAGTGGTTGAGTTGAAACGAAAAAGTTCAAATCAAT